>NZ_JBVAYN010000004.1:0-189376 GCF_055420065.1 Massilimicrobiota sp. mt181 | reverse complement strand
TGCCTTTTTCATCGCTGTTTTTTCTTTCCATTTTTTTACAAAAAAAATAGAAATATCGACTATTTCGATATTTCTATCCTATTTTTTTGATTGATAATGAACAGCAGCGGATATAGCTGACATTAAAGTTGCACGAAGTTTTCCTTCTTCCAATGCTTCAACCCCACAAATTGTTGAACCTCCTGGTGAACAGACTTGATCTTTTAAAACGCCAGGATGTTGTTTTGTCTGTAATTGCATAGCTGCACTTCCCAGCAATGTCTGCGATGCCAATTTATACGCCATATCTCTAGGAACACCTTCTTTGACAGCCCCATCTGCCAAGCCTTCTATCATCATATATACAAAAGCCGGTCCACAACCACTTAATGTTCCAGCTGTTGCCATAAGATGACTAGGCACAACTTCAATATTTCCAATAGACTCAAATAATTGTTTAACAAATACAAACTCATCTTCTGTCAACGAATGACGTTCCTCAATTAACGACATTCCTTTTAATACACGCACAGGCGTATTAGGCATAACAAATATATGACGTGTAGAAGAGTCCAATAATGATTGATATTTATCAAAATCATAACCTAATACAATTGAAATAACTGCTTTTCCTTTCAACATCTCAACATATGGTCGTAACACTTCTTCCACAACTTGTGGTTTCACACCAATAAAAACAAATTCACTCTTTTCAATAATTTCTTCTATTCCCTTTGCAAATTCCATATTTGTGTCCTGCATTTTTTGCAGTACCAAATCATTAATATCATACGCTATCATCTCTTTAGCTGACAAAAAACCAGAATCTATAATCCCACGAGCAATAGACCCAGCCATATTACCTAATCCTATAAATCCAATTTTTTTCATTACAAACCTCCATATAAAGAAAAGCTAACAAAAGTTAGCTTATAATTTTCTATTTCTTAAAAATGCTGGTACATCATCGTCATCATCATCTTCATACATTGATGGTTTGACAACAGACTCAAAAGAAGATGTCTGCTTTGCAGGTGCAGGTTCTTCTTCATCTTCAAATCCAGTTGCAATAACAGTAACAATAACCTGGTCATCCAACTGGTCATTAATAGCCACACCTAAAACAGTATTCACATCATTTCCAACTGCTTCTCGAATTGTTGCTAAAGCTGTATTGGCATCATACAAAGTAATATTTGTTCCACCTGTCACATTGACAATGGCATCTTTTGCACCAGCAATAGAAACATCTAATAAAGGTGAAGAAATAGCACGCATTGCAGCTTCTTCAGCTTTATTTTCTCCATCACTCATACCAATTCCAATCAATGCTGAACCTCTATCTTTCATAACTGATGAAACATCTGCAAAATCAAGATTAATAAATGCTGGAATAGCAATCAAGTCTGTAATTGTTTGAACACCTTGTCTTAAAACATTATCAGCTTCTCTAAAAGCTTCTCCCATTGGCTTACGGCCAATAGCTTCAAGCAATCTATCATTAGAAACAACAATAATTGAATCTACATTTTCTCTTAATTCAGCCAACCCACTCTTAGCCTGTCTTAAAACTTTAGGTCCTTCAAAAGTAAATGGAGAAGTGACAACACCAACTGTTAAAGCACCTAGTTCACGAGATATCTTTGCGACAACTGGGGCAGCACCTGTTCCAGTACCACCACCCATTCCGGCAGCAATAAAGACCATATTTGCTCCTGATAAAGCTGCTTTAATTTCATCTTCAGTTTCTAAAGCAGCTTTACGTCCAACTTCAGGATTCCCACCAGCTCCTAAACCATGTGTCAATTCTTTACCTAAAACAATTTTATTTTCAATATCAATTCCCTTTAAGATTTGTGCATCTGTATTGGCAACATAAAAGTCAACACCTTTTACACCATCTTTGGCCATTCTGGCAACAGCATTACAACCACCGCCACCAACACCAATAACTTTAATCTTTGCAACTTGAACAAAATCTAAATTCCCATCCATATTTCTCTATCCTCACTTTTATATTAATCTTCTTCACTAAATAAATTTTCAATCACTTTTGTCAATTTACCTTTTTTCTTCGTATCTATACCATAAGTCGTTTTGGTTTTTGTCAATCCTTTAAATCTGATACTCATTGTATTAGAAATATCGGGCAAAACAAGTGACGGATCCATTTGACCAAAAATCTTTAAACGATCATTGAGATAATACATCATACCAAGACAAGAAACAAAAGACATATCTCTAGCACCAATTGTATCAGGGCGATATGTCCTGACTGCACTATTTAAAACCTGTGTCGCTATATCGTCGATAGCAGGTAGTTCTCCACCTCCACCAACAATCACTGTTTCATAGCTTCTTCCGTCATTAATCACATCAATCTTTGTTTTAATGACTTCCATAATTTCCTTAACACCTTCAACTAAAACTTGTGCCAAGTCTCTTTGTGTATAATGTTTTTCCACATCATTTTGACTTGTTGTATGTATAACATCTTCATCTCCAATATGAAGATCACATGTTCCATATTTCACTTTATATAATTCCGCCTTATCCATTGGTATCTGCCATGATGCAGCTATTTTGCGAGTTAAATCATAACCTCCAACATGGGCCTGAGCTATGTACTTTAAATAACCATCCTCAAAAAAAGCAATTGTTGAAGAACGATATCCAATATCAATTAAAATAGCCCCCTCCTGAAGATAAACAGCATCGAATGCTTCTTTGGCACAGGCATAAGCATTAATTGTAATATCCAAAACTTCTACACCTGCTTTTTCAACAGCATTAATATATCCATAAAGTAATTTCTTTTTCGATGTAATCACTAAAGATTCTACTTTTAATGATGCTGATTTTTCACCAATCGGAATATCCTTCATCGATTTCGTATCAAGGTAAAACATTGCCGGAATTACAGAAATAATTTCTTCATCTTCCTTTAATTCAAAACGTTTTGAAAGCTTTAAAGCACGAACAATGTCTTCACTTGTAATCTGATCCAAAGGAGAATTGACTTTTGTAATTCCATCGCTTTGATATATATGCGCATGAAAAGACGGTATGCATAAAGCAACTTTTGTAATTGTTGCCCCTAATGTTTCTGAAGCTTCATCAATCAATTGTTTGACTTCACTCACCACAGCAGGCATATTCTCAATCTGTCCTTTACGAATTCCATGACTTGTTATTTTCTTAGCAAATAAAATATTAATATTTGCACTGACAACTTCACCAACAAGTAATTTTACCGTTGCACTTCCTATATCTAACACTGCATAGATATTCTTCATATATGATTCTCCTTCAAAAAATACTTCTTTATTATTGTAACATAATTTTTTCCATAAGAAAACATATAAATAACGAAAAAGAAAGACGAAAATCAAAAAAATAATGCACCAAATCGATGCATTATTCACAGTCTTTCATATAGACATTATTACCCTCAAAACTAAAAATACATTTATTCTTATAGACTTCTTTATTCGCTTCATAATTATATATATTCAACTGATTAACCATATCTTCAATACGAAGATAAAGAATTTTTCCGTCATCCATAATAAATTTCAAACGTGTTTCATCGGCTTTTTTAGGATCATAAATAATATCACTTGTCTGACTCTTGACAATCTCAGGAATATTCACATATTCCTTCGCAAATTGTTTCAATAAATCTAAATCCGTAAACTTTGTAATTTGTGGTGTTGATTGTAAAGAAGCAATCAAATCTTTATCATCAGTCTCACTGACATTTCCTAATTCATCAATCACATATGTTTTTTGATCAATCACACTATAAGCAACTTTTTGTGCTTCTTCAATTTCAATACGCACCGTACCAACTAACGATTTCGTGACCTTTACTTTTTTTACAAAAGCCATAGCTCCAACTTCTTTTTCAACTTGACTCGTATTGACCAATAAAGTCACGTCTCCTTTATGGACAGAAATTCCACTTAAAATATCTTCCTGGGAAAGTTCCTGTTGTCCAGTTACCACTATTTGACGAACACGCGAAACATCGCTCACAAAATATGCGCCGATCATCACAAAAATCAACAATACCAATAATATTTTGATTTTTCTCTTTAATTTTCGCTTTCTTTTATCTTTCCTTAATTTCTCAACCTGATTTTCATCATGTTCATTATAATAATATTGCTTCTGATGCATGAAAATCACCTACTCCCAATTAACCAGAATAACCTCTTTTTCTAGTTCTATGCCAAAACGATTAAAAACACTTTTCTCTACCAGTAAAATTAAATCCAATATATCTTTTGCACTGGCATAACCATTATTAACAATAAAATTAGAATGCTTTGGAGAAACCTGAGCGCCACCTATTTCATAGCCTCTCAAACCACATTCATCAATATATTTCCACGCTGGCTTCTCTTCGGGATTTCTAAAGATACTTCCAGCACTTGCAAAATTCCATGGCTGTGTAGACATACGTTTTTCCTTACGCTTATCAAGGACATGCATAATATCCTGAGGATCACGAGAAGTCATTGTAAATGTGGCTTCAATGAGAATCCATTCTTTGTGTTTTTGAAGAATGGACTGACGATATCCAAATTGCATTTCATCACGATTTAAAACAATCAATTGACCTTCTTCATTCAAAATCAAAGCTGATGTCAAAACATCACTGATACAATATTTATAGGCCCCGGCATTCATATAAACGCCTCCCCCAATTGTCCCAGGGATTCCACCCATAAATTCAAAACCAGATAGTCCAACTTTTGCTGATTCATACGCCAAATAAATCATACTAACACCGGCTTGAGCCTTAATTTCTACACCATTAAAATGAACTTTATTTAAATTTTTCAAAGAAAAAATAACACCTTCATATTCTTTGTCAGAGAACAAAAGATCAGAGCCTCTACCAATAACCATATGCTTAATCTGATGCTTTTGACAATATTGCATTCCTCTTTTTAATGCTTCAACATCTTGAATATGCACAAAAAGTCTGGCAGGTCCCCCAACTTTGAAAGTTGTATGTTTATATAAAGGTTCATTTTCAATAATTTCACCTAAATCTAATTCAACCAAATCATAAAATATATTTTCAAAATCCATGCTTATTTCCTTTCTAACGTTTTTAAAATTTCCTGATATATATCTTCACAAGCATGTGGTTTTCCTAGTTGACATGCATGAGCTTTTAACGAACTTAATAATTCCTGATTTTTCAATAAACTTCTTATTTCTAATACAAATTTTTCTGCTGTTAAGTCCTTTTCCAAAATCATGCGTGCAGCCTGCGCATTCACCAGTTCCTGAGCATTGTATTCTTGATGATTCGCTACAACATAAGGACTTGGAATCAATACAGAAGCAGCACCTAAAGCCGTAATTTCCGCTAAAGTTGTAGCACCAGCACGAGACACAATAACATCACAACTTGAAATCAAACTTGGCATATCATCTACATAATTCACCAAATGAATAGATGGATTCAAATCTCTCAAGTCTTTTTTCATTTCATCATAATATTTCTTTCCAGTGACATAAATGACATCATAATCATCATATTGCATCTGACGCAAAGCTTCCTTCATAACACGATTTACTGAAGAAGAACCTAAACTTCCCATCACAATAACAACTGTCTTTCTTGAAGCAGGAATTCCATAAATGTCATGAATATCTTTTAATTCCTGATGTGATACGACACTTGCACGTGGATTTCCTAATAAAACAGTTTTATTACTTGGAAAATCATTATACGCTTTTTGATAACAACATACAATCTTATTCACTCTTTTTATCAAAACTTTATTTGTTAAACCAATGATTGAATTTTGTTCATGGATCATTGTCGGTATTTTTAAACTTGATGCCGCCATCACTATCGAAGCACTTGGATAGCCTCCAAAACCAATAACTATATCAGGCTGAAATTCTTTTAAAATCTGTTTAGATTTCTTTAATGACTTCAAAAAAATGAAGACATTCTTTATTTTCTGTAAAGGATTGCCAACAAAACCCTTAACATCCAATCCATGATAGTCATAACCTAATTGCGGAACAACTTGAGATTCTAAGCGATCTGTTGTTCCCACAAATAAAAATTCTGCATTCTCATCTTGTGTTTTGATATATTCAACAAGGGCTAAAGCAGGGTACAAATGTCCTCCTGTCCCCCCAGCACTCACAATTATTTTCATCTCTCACCAACTCCTAATCCACATTATAGCACATCACGACAAGATTTCGAAATATTAATTAAAATTCCTATACTCATTAATGTAATGGTTAAACTTGTTCCTCCATAAGACATTAATGGCAATGTCACGCCTGTGACTGGAAACAACCCTACAACAACACCTAAATTAATCAGCGTTTGAATTCCAATCATAGAAATAATACCAACCATTAAAAAACCTCCAAATAAATCAGGAGCATTCTGACTGACTTTTAAAACAGTTTTAAAGAGAGTGACATATAAGAGGATTAACAAAACTCCGCCAATAAAGCCAAATTCTTCTGCCACAATCGCAAAAATAAAATCTGTTTGAGGTTCCGGTAAATAAAAATGTTTTTGAATACTTTGATCAAAACCAACCCCTAATAAGCCTCCCGGTCCAATCGCATACAAAGCCTGAATAGCCTGAAATCCACTTCCTAAGGGATCTTGAAACGGATTTAAAAAAGACAAAATACGTTCCATACGATATGGTGCAGATAAAATCATAATAACAATGCCAAAAATTCCTATAATACCTAAGCCCACAAAATAAATAAAAGGAAAAGGAGAAACAATAATCATGACAATGATACTACATGCCATGACTACACCACTGCCAAAATCGGGTTGCAGCATAATTAATAGAAAACCTAGTCCCATAATTCCCAAAACAGGAAAACTGTATTTTAATTTCTTCATCTGATAATAATGCTTTTCAATATAGACAGCAGTATAAATAATGATACCAATTTTAAATAATTCACTAGGCTGCAAGGCAAAGACACCAAAATGAAACCAGCTACGACTTCCACCTCTCACCACACCTAATCCAGGAATCAACACGAGAATAAGCAAAAGGAAACAAATCACGAGAATCAATTTATAATATTTTTTATAGAGATGATAATCAATACGTGATGTCACAAACATAGCCAATATTCCCAAACACGCAAAAAGAGTCTGACGTTTGATATAATAGAGAGAATCGTCATATTTATAGAGTGCCCAGATATGTGAAGAACTATAAACACTTATTAGACCAAATATCACAATGATCAACGTCAGGCAAACAATTTTTTTCGTTTTCATAGTGACACCCCCATTATTTTTAATATATGACGAAAACGAAAAAAAAGAAGATATATTCAAATATCTTCTCAAAACACATAGAAGTTCCTTTTTTATCAATGACTATACAACTCTTGCGTATATGTCTTCATATTGAATCCAGCATAAACAGCTACAAAAACTTCTGTTAATGGCATAGCAAGCCATAAGAAATTCGGAGATATAAGTGGTAACAGGAATATCAATAGGCCACTGAGAATCAACACTCTTGAAATGGAAACAATAAAAGAAATTTTAGGTTGTAACAAAGCTTGGAAATAATATGTTGAAAATATATTAAATGGTAACAGTAAGAATGACAAACCATAACAGCTGATAATTTGTGGAGCAATAGCAGTGATTTCTGGTGTAGGTGCCATAAAAATACGAACAAATGTCATTGGTGTAAACAGGGATAAACCAGTCCATACAAGACTAAAAAATGCCACACTGATTAAAGCATATTTTAAAATCTCCTGAATACGACGAGGTTGATTGGCTCCATAATTGACAGAAATGATCGGCTGTGATGCCTGTCCAACACTATATGCACAACATTGTACAAAGGTTGAAATATTCACAATAATTCCATATACAGACAAAGCATTGGTTCCGAGATATTTCATAATCTGTCGGTTAAACAAAATTGTCAAAATTCCCATAGCAACATCAATAAAAAAATGTAGAGAATCCAGTAATAGATATCTTCGTTATCTTTTCTACAAAATGGGTAGGCTTTTTCAGTTTTAAAGTATTTGTCTTTTTCACAAAATGAAGCATTAATATCACAAAAGATATAACAGCTCCCATAGCAGTTGCTAAACCTGCTCCATAAACACCCATATCCATCACAAAGACAAAAAAATAATCTCCAAAGATATTAAAAATTCCACCTGCCAGCACACCAATTGTAGCAAGAGTCGGATCATTATCATTTCGCAAATAAGCAGATAACATCTGATTCAATAAAAAGAACGGAACGACATATTGGATAGGCTGAAGATAACTTAATCCTAAAGGCAACAATTTTTCTTCAGCTCCAAAAAGCATTAATAATTGTTCATCAAAAACAACAACTACAAACCACGCTAACAAAGCCAGAACAATCGCTCCAATAACTGATGTTGTAAAAATTTCATGAGCTTCCTGATCCTTACGACCCTCTTGTCCTTTCAAAGTACTAAAGATAACAGAACCACCAATACCCATCAATAATCCTAAACTATAGACAATATTCCATATTGGTGCCACAACAGCTAATGCAGCTGTTCCATCTGGTCCCTGATACTGACCAACCATAGCCATATCAACAATAGAATAAATTGATGTTATTAAGGCACTCCCAAATGCCGCTGCAAGATACTTAAAAAATATCGGCCTTATTCTTCCATTTAAAAAATCCATTTTTTTCTTCCTCCCTCAACAAATAAAAAAGCTGGACAAGAACAGATATCTCAATCTGTAGCCTTATCCAGCTCACCATTTCTTATGAATAGCTCACCCTCCGAGCAAGCATAAATATTCTATTACTTTTTTATCAATAGTCAAGATAGATTCATTTCTCTTTCACTTATTCAAATGCGTTGACAATCTGCTTAAAGACACGTCCACGTTCCTCATAACCACTAAATTCATCATAAGAACTTGTTGATGGGGATAACAAAACAACATCTCCTTTTTGAGCAATGTCTTTTGCTTTTAAAATAGCATCTTTCATATGTGGAACCACAATCGTTGATGGACAATGCATGTCTTTGGCAAAACGCTCTCTTGCTTCACCAAAACAAATCAATGTTGAAATATGTGAATGATAGGAAGCCATCTCTGTTAAATCCAAGCCTTTTTCATGTCCACCCATTAATAAAATAACAGGTTGTTCAAAGGCCTTTAGTGCTATGATAGCAGCATCTGTATTCGTCGCTTTAGAATCATTATAATAGCGAACACCTTGATATTCTCTAACAAATTCAATACGATGCTCAACTCCCTGAAAAGCTGCCAAAGCATCATGAATCACTTGAAGACACACACCACTCAGTGCACAAGCCACAATAGCAATCATCATGTTTTGAACATTATGTTTGCCAACAATTTTGATTTCCTGAAGCTCTATGACTTTTTGTCCCTGATAATATATAGCCTGATCTTTAATCATACAGTCAGCTTCTTTTTCCAATGAAAAAGTTATTCTTTGGGCATGAACAGGATATTTTTTCAAATATTCCTGCAATACCTCATCATCTAAATTTTCAACGAAATAATCATCTTGATTTTGATTCATATAAATACGTGTCTTAGATGCATAGTATTCATCTAATGAATCCATGTAATCCAGATGATCTGGAGTCAAATTAATAATCGTAGAAATATGAGGATGGAATTGATCAATATCTAACAATTGAAAATTAGACATTTCTAAAACAACATCATAATGATCCTGATGAAGCAAATCATTTTTCAATACCAAAGAAGAATAAGGTGTTCCCACATTTCCTGCTAGACAAACCTGATGTTGTGCCTGTCTTAAGATATTATCAATCAAAGTGACTGTTGTTGTTTTTCCATTTGTCCCTGTAACAGCAATATAATTTTGCATTTTGGCAACCTGATAAGCCAATTCAATTTCTGTATAAACAGGAATACCTCTTTCTTTTAACCTTAAAACAAAAGGTTTATGATAATTAATACCAGGATTTTTCACAACAAAATCAAAATCTCTTTCAAATAATTCCTGAGGATGACCACCTGTAATCATCTCAATACCACGACTGACATATTCATCATAACAGTCTATTTTTTCCTGTCTCGCAAATTCATTCACTGTAATGGTTGCATGTAGTGCTGACAAAAGTTCTACAGCAGCTTTTCCACTTTTTGCTAGACCTAAAACTAAAACTTTTTTTCCTTTTAACATATTACATAACCCCTAATACAATACCAACGATTCCGCAAATAAATCCTAAAAACCAAAATGAGATGACAACCTGCTGCTCACTCCATCCCAACATTTCAAAATGATGATGAATAGGTGCCATTTTAAATACTCTTTTTCCTCTTGTTTTAAATGAAACAACCTGAATAATAACAGATAATGTTTCTACCAGGAATACTCCACCAATCAGAATCAATAATAATTCCTGACGTGTTAAAACTGCTAATGCTGCAAGAAGGCCACCTAAGGCAAGTGAGCCTGTATCTCCCATAAAAATACGTGCAGGGTGATAATTGAAAAACATAAATCCTAATAAAGCCCCAATAACAGCCATCGCATAAATAGCAATTTCATAATCCTTATTCATAATAGCAAAAATAACAAAAACAGAAATTGCAATCATAGAAAGTCCTGTTGCTAATCCATCAAGACCGTCTGTCAAATTCACAGCATTGCTGCCAGCTGTAAACATGAAATAAACAAGAATTGGATAAAACCATCCAATATCAACTTCAATATGTAATAATGGAATAGAAATAGCTGTATCAAAACCTGGAATAAAATATCTTGCTAAAAAGTAAAAAGCTATAGCAACCACTGACTGTAAAGCATATTTATATAAAGGCTTTAAACCTTCATTTGTTTTTCTTACAACAATCAAATAATCATCAATAAATCCAACCAATCCAAATCCAACAAAAGCAAATGTCAATAAATGAATATAAGGATTATTTAATGAAGAAAAATTAAGAATATAAACAATCAAAACAGCACCTAAAATAAAAACAATACCACCCATAGTTGGTGTTCCACCTTTGGCTTTATGTGATTGTAAACCTTCTTCTCTTTCTACCTGACCAAACTTTAATTTCTTTAAATACTGAATAGCTTTTGGCATCACTGCCAAAACCAAGACAAATGCCAATAAAAAATTCAAAACAATTCTCAAAAAGACCATATTAAACATAATAAGACTCCTTTACCTCTTTTTATCTTTTTACAATATATCATATTTTTTCTTCAATAACAACCTATCAAAAAATGTCATCTTCATTCATAATTATCAATGTTTATCGACATAATATTTTTTTATTATTTTCTTTAACTTCACTTCATTTTCTATATAATGTTGACTAGGAGTGAGAGAAATGAAGAAAGCATTTAGTAATGAATTATATGTTGAACTACAATCTAAGCATATACAAGAAAGAATTGACCAGTTTGACAATAAGTTGTACTTGGAATTTGGTGGTAAACTTTTCGATGATACTCATGCTTCAAGAGTATTACCAGGATTTGAACCAGATAGTAAATTAAAAATGTTACTGACACTTAAAGATAAGGTGGAAGTGATTATTGCTGTATGCGCCAAAGATTTAGAAAGACACAAGATGAGAAGAGATTTAGGTATTACTTATGATGATGAAGTCATTAGACTTATTGATGAATATACGCGTGTTGGTTTATATGTCGGTAGTGTCACAATTACACAATACCAGCATCAAAATTCAGCCGATACTTTTAAAACAAAATTAGAAAAACGTGGCATTCAGGTCTTTATGCAATATCCTATTGAGGGTTATCCACATAATGTTGATCATATTATTTCTGAAGATGGCTTTGGTAAAAACGACTACATTATGACAACAAAACCATTAGTCGTTGTGACAGCCCCAGGACCTGGTTCTGGAAAAATGGCAACATGTCTTTCACAGCTTTATCATGAACATAAACATGGCATTCGTGCTGGATACGCTAAATTTGAGACATTCCCAATCTGGAATTTACCATTAAAGCATCCTGTTAACTTAGCCTATGAAGCTGCAACAATTGATTTAAATGATGTCAATATGATTGACCCATTCCATCTTGAAAAATATAGTGAAACAACAGTCAACTATAATCGTGATATTGAAATTTTCCCAGTATTGAATACAATGTTTGAAAAAATCTTTGGGGAATCTCCTTATGCTTCACCTACAGAGATGGGTGTCAATATGGCGGGATATGCCATAATAGATAATGAGGCCGCAAAAGATGCCAGCTGTCGTGAAATTGTGCGTCGCTACTACCATGCACAGGTTGACTATCTCATGGGCAAAATCAATGATCAGTCACTTGAAAAAATGCAAATGTTATTATCACAGGCTGGTGTAGATGCCAAAAATCGTAAATGTGCTATTGTTGCAAGAGACATTGCACAAACACGTCAAGGACCTGTATGTGCTATCGAATTAAATGATGGCAAGTTAATCAGTGGAAAAACATCATCATTATTGCGTGCCTCAAGTGCCGCAATGCTTAATGCTTTAAAATATTTAGCAGGCATTGAACAGGATATCGAATTAATTTCACCGACTATGCTTCATGCGATTCTATCTTTAAAAAATGATTATTTAAATATGAAAACACCATTATTAGATATCGACGAAGTTCTTTTAACCTTAACAATTGCTTCATCGCAAGATCAAAATGCTAAAAAATGCCTTGAAGCTCTACCATTATTAAAAGATAGCGAAATTCATTCAACTGTTATTCTCAGCAATAAAGATACAGCAACATTAAGACAATTAAAAATGAATCTGACTTGTGATCCTAAGCATGCGCATGCTTAGGATTTTTTATAAAGAAAAGACTGAAACATTTCAACGCCTTAGTTTCAGTCTTTCATATTCATAAACTGCTGATATTCATTAGCGACACTTTGATAAAGCTGTACAAATGTATAATCAGCATTGTATTTTGTGAGAATAGCTTTATAAGGAATATGAGGGATTCCTTTCATTCTAAAAAGCTGTAATAGCATATCCAGCTGTTCATCATGATTTAATGCAAAGAAAACAAATGTCTGTTCCATTGGTGCCAACAACAGATTTTTCTCCTGTGCATCATATCCTTCAAGTTGGAGCAGATACCCCATCTTTTGATGAATCTGATCATCTGGAATTTCTCTTATCACAATATCTAAATCTTTCGCAATATCTTCAATTTTAGCTCTGATATCATCTGCTAGATGATATATTAAAATGGTATCTTTCATAACTATCCTTTCTTTATTGTTCTAAATCTCCCGTTTCGGTAGAAATCTTTTCATTATTCATCATCTGATCAATATAATCACAAGCCTGCTGAATAGACAATTCATATGGAATGACCACAGAAGCGTTCATACCAACAGAATAGCAAGGCATAGAAGCACTGTCACCAATAATCTGATATGATTGAATATCCCACTGAGGCATATCAGATAATTGCATTTGAACCAAGGCATTCATTTCTTCACTGGTCATATTCGTTTCAATACTTTGACTGACTGTATCCAGCACCTGCGAAAAAGAAGTTAAAATGGCTGGTGAACAAACTTTTTTCACAATGGCAGAAATCATTCTCTGCTGATTTCTTCCTCTTGCAAAATCTCCATCAATAAAGGATTTTCTTTCACGCACAAAAGCTAATGCCTGCTGTGCATTCAACTGATTGTTTCCTTCTTGAATCTGATAATTTCCAATCTTTGTTGTAAAGGATACTGGTGAATAAACAGTAATTCCTCCTAAAGCATCAACAATATCAATAAAAGACGTAAAATTCATACGGACATAATAATTGATATCCTGATCAACCATATCCGATAATGTATCAATGCTTTCCTGTAAACCATACATTCCTGTATGCGTAAATTTATCATATTCACCATTGCGATGCAGTGGATAATAAGTATCACGTGGAATACTGATCAACAATATCTGTTTTGTGGTAGGATTGACACACACCAGCATATTCACGTCACTACGAGAAATCGTCGTTAAATCTCCATATTCATCATTTCCACTAATATAAACCAAAAATGGTTTTTCAGTCACATCCACACTTTTAGCATTGACAGCATCTTCATTTTGTTTCACCTGAAAAATGACACGGGTATCGTCACTAAAATTCTCTTCTTCCTGTTCAACAAGACTTCTAAATGCTTCATCTAAAATAATGGCATCCACATCTTCATTATAAAGCTTCTCTACAAGATTATGGAAATCTGAAGAATCCTCTAAAGAAATCTTGCCCACTTCTTTTTCTATCTGCGAAACAGTATAATCCATTGTTTCCTCATCAACATAAGAAACATGTGAAACCAGATGTTGAGGTAATTGATGTTCATTTCTAATTTCAGAATCCTTCAATACAATAACAGAAACCGCTCTTGTCTGAAATGTTTCATCCGCTAATAAATCAACAACCTGACCGGTTCTATAAATATAAAAAGAGCCGACTGCCATAACCGAGCTTAATAAAAGGCTCAATAACTGCGTCAATAAAGAACGCTTACTTCCTTTCTTTTTATAAAAAATCAAGAAATATTCACCAATCATTAAGGCAACCAAAATAACAGCAGTGATTATTATATATTTCATCGGAACAAAACTAATAAAATACATTGTTGACAAAATAACAATCGACATTAGAAATTGGATACTATAAACAATACGTCGTATATATTTATTGTCTAATTTTTTCATATCGTGACACATCCTTTTTTGTTAGGTTATCATATTTCGACAATTTTAGCAATCAAATATCAAGTCATGATTTGCATTTTTAAGAAAAATCATGTAAAATGTGTCCCAATATAAGAAATAAGGAGGCGATTTGATGACTTACAATACAATCCATCATTATGTTCAATTACGTGGTGACCTTTTGGCTAAACAATTTCCTTATAATGAAATTGATGCACTCATATTTAGTGAACTGGCCTATGTCTATTTTGATGAAATCATTGATGAACCTATCACTTTAAAGGAGGCTTATCAAAAATATCAACAAAGAAATGCCAATCTTTCTGAAAAACAACTGCAAACGATTATGGTTCCAAGTCATGCTTTATTTGAAGAAATAGCAAAATCACCACGTTATCAAAATATTCAAATTATCGCCTACGTTAATGATATCAATAAGGAATTTATCAAACAGTTTTCTGCTTTAGCACTTCTATTAGAAGATGGTCGTATTGTCATTTCTTATCGTGGCACGGATGATTCCTTAATTGGATGGCATGAAGATTTTTTAATGTTATGTGAAAAAGTTGTTCCAGCGCAAGAATCATCTGTCCATTTTCTAGAAAATATAGCCAGTACAACTATTCATACAACCTTATGGGAAGATTTAAACAATCCATTTTTAGATGCATCCTTATGGCGTCGTTTTCAAAAACATTTTCAATACCAAAAAAATCGTCCTTTATGGCTTGTTGGTCATTCTAAAGGAGGCAATCTTGCTATGTATGCAGGATGTTTTTGTCAAAAAGACGTTCAACAAAGAATTATCCAGATTGACAATTTTGATGGTCCAGGTTTTCAGGACGAAATCATTCATTCAAGCAATTATCAAAAAATGTTACCTCGTATTCATAGCTACATTCCTCATTATTCCTTTTTTGGTATTGTCTTAGGTCATGAAGAAGATTATACTGTGGTGAAAAGTCAGGAGATAGGAATGATGCAACACAATGCCTTTTCATGGCATGTCAATGCTAATCATTTTGAAAAAGATGAATTATCATATGAAAGTGTAGAGTTTGCTGTAAAAGTTATTCTTTTTTTAGAGAAATTAAACTATGAAGAAAAACATCAATTTGTAAAGGCAATGTTTGATCTTTTTGATAAATTATCCATCTATACTTTTTCTGATTTATCACATATTTCTTATAAACATATTATTAATGCCATTAAAGAATTAACTTTATTAGACACCAAAACACGTAATATGTTGTTAGAGGTTCTTCATATGTTATGGCTTGAAGCCAGAAAAATCAAAAAAGGTACTGCTCAATAATAGTTTTATAAATCATCTTCAATAGCCCCTGATTTAGCATATGCTGTTGACTTAGCTTCAAAAAAATCTGTTTTGATCTGATTGGCCTGACTATATAAAGAGACCCAATGCATCGATTCCGGTTCATCTTCATATCCTTCAAAAAGTGGCTTAAATCCTAATGATGTTGCTCTTAAGTTACCCAAATAATGAATATAGTCACTGACCATATCTATTGTCAATCCTTCAATACGATTACCTAGAACGTATTCAGCCCAAGCTATCTCTTCTTGAACACCACGTCGCATCATTTCGCGATAGACTTCAATATTTTCTTGAGTAAACAGTTCTGGTTCTTCTTTTTGAAGTTCTAATATCATATTTCTAAATAACCATAAATGTGTATTTTCATCACGATTAATATAACGAATCTCCTGGGCTGAACCCGGCATCTTTCCCATTCTTCCTAAATTATAGAAAAACATAAAACCACTATAAAAATAAATACCTTCCAATATATAGTTAGCCATAATGGTCTTCATCAAATGAAAAGAATCACGATGCTCTAAAAAAGCATTATACTGTTCTCCAATAAATTGATTGCGCTTTAATAAATGTTCATCATATTTCCACTGATATAAAATTTCATCACGCTTAGCTGGAGAACAGATAGTATCTAGCATATAACTATAGCTTTGTGAATGAACGGCTTCCTGAAATGCCTGAATAGTTAAGCAGAGATTGATTTCATTAGCTGTAATATATTCACCAATATGGGGTAAATTGGCTGTCTGCAGTGAATCTAAAAAAACTAAAAATGAGAGAATCTTATCATATGCCTGTCTTTCTGCATCCTTTAATAGGCGATAATCCTTAATATCTTGTGCCAAATTGATTTCTTCAGGAATCCAGAAATTATTCATAGCTTGACGATACCAGTCATGAACCCATTGATATTTCATATGATTAAAATCATTCAAATTCGTTGTATTTCCATTGATCATACGACGTTTTCTAACATCAGTATCTCCTTGTGCATTAAATAATGCCTTTGTCTTTAATTCCATATGTCCTCCTTTATGCACTACAAGATTCACATTCTTCAACTTCTAAAGATTGACTCCTGACATAATACAATGTTTTCACACCTAATTCATAAGCCAGAATATACAAATTCAAAAGCTTTCTGAAGGTAAATTCCTGTGTAATATAAATATTCACTGATTGTGACTGATCAATATGACGTTGACGTATTCCAGCAGCTTTGATAATCCAATTTTGATCGATATAATGTGCATTTTTATAAAGCCAAAATGTTTTGGGACTCAAATCTGGGGCCACACGACGCATCAGACTTCCCTTTTTTTCTTCAATAAAAAACTTTTTCATAATAGGATCAACAGCAGCTGTTGTTCCTGCAATAATAGATGTTGAAGATGTTGGTGCAATAGCCATTAAATAACCATTTCGTAAGCCATAGTGATGAATCATCTCTTGAAGCTGTTGCCATTTTGGAGAGTGATAATTTCTTTTTTGAAAATAAGCACCTGTTTCATAATCACTTCCCTGAAAATAAGCATAGTGACCCTTTTCTTTCGCCAATAGACAAGAGGCTTCTAAAGCATAGTAGTTGATTTTCTCATATAACTGATCCATGAATTTTAAATGTTCATCACTTTCAAATGGAATGCCTTTTTGACATAACAAATGATGATATCCACTTGTTCCTAAACCAACGGAACGATATTTTTGATTCGTGATTTGGGCAAAAGGAATTGGATAATAATTGAGATCAATGACATTATCTAACGCCCTCATCACAACATGAATTGTTTGCTGGAGTTCCTTCTCATCATCTACATTTAAACGCCCTAAAGTTAAAGAAGCCAAATTACAAACAACAAAATCTCCTGGCTTTGTTTTTTCTACGACAATCGTTTCCCCATGAAGATTAACAGTCTCAGTATCTAAAATCTCCATAGCACTCATATTCTGTGCAATCTCACTACATAGATTACTACAATAAATCATTCCTTGGTGATGATTAGGGTTCATTTCATTGACATGGTCACGATTAAAAGCAAATGGTGTTCCCGTTTCTACTAAAGATCTGATGATCAGACGAACAATTTCTTTAACTGTCATCACTCTTTTAGAAAGACGATCGTCTGCAACACAATCATAATAACGTTGTTCCCACTCTTGACCAAAATAATCCTCTAAATGATATCCCTTAATTTCATAAATTTCATGAGGACACATCATATACCATGGAGCATCTAAATTCGTTTTAGCAAGTTCCCAGAAAAGATTTGGGTAGCAGACTCCAGGAAAGATATCATGTGCTTTCATGCGATCATCTCCATTATTGGTACGAATCTGCAAAAATTCAGGCAAATCTTTATGCCAAACATCCAAATAAACAGCTGCTGCCCCCTGTCGCACACCAAGTTGATCAACTGCAATGGCTGTATCATTAACCAGCTTCAGCCAACGAATGACACCGCCAGCTGCACCTTTATAGCCACGAATCGAACTCCCGTTAGCGCGCACTTTTCCAAAGTACAGTCCCATTCCTCCACCATGTTTGGATACCTGAGAGAAATTATCTAAACTTTTATAAATGCTATCTAATGAATCTCCCACTACATCCACAAAACAAGAACTCATCTGATGGAATGGTTTTCTGGCATTAGACATGGTAGGTGTTGCCATGGTCACTTTTAAAGTACTGAAAACATCGTAAAACTGTTTAGCCCAATGCACACGCTCTTTTTCCTGCATCGCTAAATGCATAGCTATTCCCATGAACATTTCCTGTGGTGTTTCTAAGACATGATGTTCATAATCATGAATCAGATAACGTCTATAAAGAAGTTCTAAACCACTATAATTAAACAAATCATTGCGTTCATCTTTCAAATATGCTGATAATTCTTCAATTTCCTGGGGAGAATAATGTTCTAAAAGATAAGCACCATAATATCCCTCACGAACAAAATATTGTACTTTCTCAACAAAAGTAGACAATTGAAGCTGCTGCATACGTTGCTTCACTTGACACATGATATCATATCCTAAAAATCGTGCTGCAATCATTTCCCACTCTGGTTCTTCAACACTAATCAATTCTTCACTCGCCTTCGTCAACATTTCAAAAGCCTCTTGGTGACTCATTCCCTCTTTATAAAAAGAAAGCCATTTGTTATAAAGAGATTGTAAATGATCTTTATTTTGGCAGAAATCTTGTTGAATCCTTTCAAAAACAGAAAGTAAATCCTGATTTCCCATTTTTTGTAAAAAAGTCGTTATGATTTTTTCATTTGTCTTCATTTTCTCACATCCTTGTCGGCATTCTACCATACCATAAAATACTTTGACCACTCATATGCCCAACAAATATTTTTATAGCATTTCATTAGCATTTTTTTCATCGTTGTGATATGATTAATCACTATCGGAGGTGTATATGTTACATATTTTAGAACACTCATTACAAGATTTAATCCCTATGCTGCCATTTTTATTTCTCACTTATTTATTAATGGAGTATATTGAACATAAAGGGACACAAAAATTTCAGACATTTTTAACAAACGCACAAAAATTAGGACCTATCATTGGAAGCTTTTTAGGTATTATTCCTCAATGTGGTTTTTCTGTGATTGCCAGTGGACTTTATCTGAATCAAAGTATAAGTCTAGGAACTTTATTATCCGTCTTTATTGCAACAAGCGATGAAGCCATTCCAATCTTAATAGCGCAACCAGAACAGAGTCAGATTATTCCTCTTATTATTATTTTAAAAATTGTTGTGGCTATTGCGGTCGGATATATTGTAGATGCCTTGGTTCAATCCCATCATCTTCAAAGCAATCATTTATTACATGATATTCACGAACATTGTGATGAAGAAGAACATGGTCATGGTATAGTCTATCTTGCTTTTATTCATACTATCAAAATTTTCATCTTTGTCTTTGTAGTCAATTTTGCCTTGACATGGATTATTGAAGAAGTTGGTGAAGATACATTAAGCTATATTCTTATTAATGGTTCTCTTTTCCAGCCAGTGCTTGCTGCTATCACTGGTTTCATTCCTAACTGTGCCGCAAGCGTTCTCTTATCACAGCTATATATTGATCAAGTTCTCAGCTTTGGCGCATTATTTGCCGGTCTGATGACAAGTGCAGGTTTGGGATTACTTGTTTTATTACGCATGTATGACAATAAAAAAGATATTTTCAGAATTGCTGGTATCTTATTGATCAGTGCCAGCATCACAGGAATTCTTTTACAATTTCTATTTTAAAAGCAAATGCTTATCAGCACTTGCTTTTTTTATTACTTATATTTTTTAACATCATCTAGTAAAAACTCATGATTTTGTGGTTGCTTTCTTTGAAATTCTTCAAAATGATGTGTGCTCACTGCTTCTACTTCCAAAGCCAATTCACGAGATGACATACGTCTCGCTCCTCTACCAATGACAATCGTCTGTTCTAAAGCATCTGAAGTTGCGACAATCACACGATAATCACTCGCCAGCTGGTGAGTTACTCTTTCAATATACATATCAGCTGTTTGAGCTTCTTTGGTATAAACAACATAGACATTATGATGTTTTTCTTGTGTACCCAAATTTTGTTTTACTTTATAGGCATCAAAAACAATAATCATCAAACATTGTTTATATCCCTGGTAATTACTTAAAATATCAATCAGTCGATCACGAGCTGCACCTAAATTCACCATCGCCAAATCTTTAAGTTCTGACCATGAATGAATCACATTATAACCATCCACCAATAAACATTCTGGTTTGACAGTGACACTCATTGACTCTTCAAACTGTTGATTTTTGCGATAATAATCATCCGCTAAACGACGTTTGACTGGGCCATATGTTCTTTGAAAGATAGCATCCAACTCTTCATCTTCACTGTCATAAACCGGCAAAGTAGAGTCTGCTTGTTTTTGAGATGAAGACTGATAATGATAAGGTATATGCATATAATTTTCTACTTCATTCCATGGAACATAAAAGCCTGCTCCCTGACGGCAAAAAATAGAACCTGTCGGATTCAAAGTATCAGTTTCACTATCATATCGAATACGATCTATGACTTCCTGTGAATTATGACAAGGATAATATCCTTTCATTGTACAAATCATCTGCCCTCTTCCTTTTGTTGCAGAAATGATATTTTGCTGATAATCCTGCAAACAGGCAGCTGGTCCAGAGCCATAGATATCAACTTGAGCAGAATGATTTTCTATACTCACCTGAGCATGTCTTTTTTCTAAATCATATAAAACACGACTTAAAAATTCTTCAGGTATTTGAATATGAATGTCATAATAAGGTTCCAGTAACTGTGATTCTCCTTTTTTAAGACCCTGACGAATGGCACGATAAGTCGCTTCACGGAAATCTCCACCTTCGGTATGTTTCTGATGAGCCTTTCCACTCAGGAGTATAATCTTCATATCTGTAATCGGTGATCCTGTCAAAACACCTAAATGTTCTTTTTCCTGAAAATGGGTCATAATTAAATTCTGATAATGCAAAGCCAGTTCATCATGAGAACACTGACTTTCAAAAACCAACCCACTTCCTGCAGGCATTGGTTCTAACAAGACATGAACTTCTGCATAATGGCGCAATGGTTCAAAGTGTCCAACACCTTCAACTGGTTTTGTAATCGTTTCTTTATAAAGTATTTCACCATGATCAAATGTCACATCTTCATGGAATCTATCATGAATGAGATTTTGCAGAATCTCAATTTGAATCGTTCCCATTAATTGAACATATATATCTTGTGTTTTAGCCACATAAGAGATATGTAAAGTAGGATCTTCCTGTGCCAGTAGCTGAAGATTTTTCAACATCTGATGACAATCTGTATGAGGAGACAAGACAACACGATAATTCATATAAGGAGTCATCATAGGTTGAGAAACACTCTGATCTTTCAATGTGCTACCTGGCAAATAATTCTTTAATCCTTTTAATGCAACGACATCACCTGCGTTGGCTTGAGATAATAGTGTATATTTCTGTCCATCATATAAACGAATCTGATCAACTTTTTCGTCTTTCAAAACATCTTTAACATGCAATGTTCCACCCGTCAGTTTCACAAATGTCAATCGATTTCCCTGCTGATCATGATTGACCTTATAAACCAGACCATCAAGCTCCTGCTGGTAAGAAGGTTCTTGCACATATGTATCCAACATATCTAAAAAGGTACTCACCCCATCATTTTTTAAAGCTGAGCCAAAAAAGACAGGAAAGATTTTTCTTTGGAGAATACCTTTTTGAATATGCTCTATAGAAATACTTTGATTTTCCATATATTCATCAAGCCATAAATCATCAACTAATGCTAGGTTTTCATAGAGCTGTGGCATTGGAATGGTAAAATCCAAACAAAATTCATGACATTTTTGTGTCAATTCTTTAAGCAAATCTTCTTTGATATAATGTGTCTGATCCATCTTATTCATAAAAACAAATGTAGGAATATGATAATGTTCCAACAAACGCCATATCGTTTCAGTATGGGACTGAACTCCATCCATCCCATTAACAACAATAATCGCATAATCCAAAATACGAAGTGTACGTTCCATCTCGGCAGAGAAGTCGGCATGACCTGGTGTATCAATCAATGTCAATTGTGTATTTTTCCAGTGAAAAAGAGCCTGTTTTGAAAAAATCGTAATACCACGATGACGTTCCTGCTTATCATAATCTAAAAAGGTATCTTGATGGTCCACTCTTCCTAATCGACGAATTTCTCCAGAAAGATAAAGCATACTTTCAGATAATGTTGTTTTTCCAGCATCAACATGTGCCAATATTCCAATAACGATTTTTTTCATTTCAAAGCCTCCTTCTCCTTTAAAGTTCTTGAGAAATTATTATACACTATTTTCATCATAATATCATCTTTTTCATCTCAGACATAATATCATCTTTTTCATCTCAGTCTCTTCTTTTTTATCAAAATATGTTACAATAGAAAAGAAAGTGAGGATTGTTTATGTTTGTAAGACTTCATGTCATTATTTCAAGTGAAAATGAACAAGATGAAAAAACAATTAAAGATTTGCTGTATCAAATCAAACCAGAATTTTCTATTTCACCGGCTCGTGAATATGCCGGTTTAAAAGATCATAGTGAATTCTATGCCACTTGTGATATTGAGCCAAGTGAAGTTCAACCTTTGTTAGATTATCTCAACAATGATTGGGATGGTCCACAGGATGACTGTATCTGTTATGGTTTTAATACAAAAATGTTTCATGAACTTGTTTATTACCTTGGATTTACTTTATTCGAGTAAAAAAGTTTTAGGATATTGTCTGATGTGACACCTAAAACTTTTTTAGTTTATTTATTTTCAAGTAATATGTCTCCATTACTTTCAATGATAGCTTTATAACGATAATAAGAATCTTTAATATGACGCTCTAATGTCCCATGCCCATCATTAAAACGATCAACATAGACAAATCCATAACGTTTTTTCATTTCACCAGTTCCAGCTGAAACAACATCAATTGGTCCCCAGTATAAATATCCCATAACTTCAACACCATCTAAAATTGCTTCATGAACATATTTTAAATGATCTTCTACATACTTCATTCTAAAATCATCATGAATGTGTCCATTTTCATCAAGATTTTCATCTAATCCTATACCATTTTCAACAATAAATAATGGCAAATGGTAACGATCATATAAAACATTTAAAACATAACGAATTCCTTTTGGATCAATAGGCCAAGACCAAGGTTTTGGGGAACATCCTTCCAAATAAGGATTTTCTTTTCCTAAGATACCTCCAGTATCTCCACCCAATGCGTATTCTTTTTCATATGTTGATGAACGATAATAACTAAATGAGAAAAACTCTACTGTATAATCTTTCATTAACTGTAATTCCTGCTCATCCATAACTGGTTGGAAGTGATGTTCATTCCATACACGTTTCACATAGCCAGGAATTTCTCCAAAACAGAAAGCATCACCAAAATAGAAATTAGACATTCTGACTGTATCCAATGCACCCCAAACATTATCTGGATCACAATTATAAGGATAAGTTGCGACAGATGAACATGTTAACATACAACCTACTTTGGCATTTGGATCAATGTCATGGCAAAGTTTAACAGTCCATGCATTGGCTACACAAAGATGATAATAAGCCTGCCATTTATCTTCAAAGGTTGTTGAACCAATTGGATCATCAGGATTTTCAGGATTTAATGTCAAAACCCCACCAGCGACTAAAGGATTACGCATCATATTATTGACTTCATTAAATGTCAACCAATATTTAACCTTTCCTTTATAACGATTAAAAACTGTTGTCACATAACGTTTCCAAAAATCAATCAAACGATGATTACTCCATCCACCATACTCTGTCAACAAGTGTAATGGTGTCTCATAATGACTCAATGTGATAACTGGT
This sequence comes from Massilimicrobiota sp. mt181, assembly GCF_055420065.1. NCBI lineage: Bacteria > Bacillati > Bacillota > Erysipelotrichia > Erysipelotrichales > Erysipelotrichaceae > Massiliimicrobium > Massilimicrobiota sp. mt181. The sequence goes on along the minus strand of NZ_JBVAYN010000004.1, from coordinate 164,841 downwards.
TCCATATGTAATTCTAACATCTTATCAATTAAACGATCATAAAATGCCAGACCTTTTTCATTAGGTTCCTCTTCATCACCATTGGGAAAAATTCTTCCCCAGGCAATGGAAGTTCTAAAACAATTAAATCCCATACCAGCCATCAACTTAAGATCTTCTTCATAACGATGATAAAAATCAATCGCCTCATGACTTAAATATACTTTTTGAGGATCAAGACACATCTCATATTTTTGTGTCTGTGAATTCCATTTTAAACCTGGATCCTTTGATCCAATTCCTACCATAACATCTGTAATATTAGGTTCCTTGCCATCTTCTAACCAGGCCCCTTCACATTGATTGGCGGCTACAGCTCCACCCCATAAAAAATTTTTAGGAAAACTCATTTTTCTCTACCTCCGTATATATCATTTTACTCCTTTTTTTAATTTCTCATGGAAAATTTCAAAAAAAGAAAAGAAACATCAGGACATGAATCAGTTATAAAAATCAATTTACTTACATCCGCAATTCTTTTATAATATAAATGTTGGGAGATGAAATGATGGATAGAGAACTTTTCGCAAGAAATATCATCAATATCATTGATGTCAAACATTGTACTGAATATGGTATATTCATGAACGATGATTTATTTGATCAACTCTTAAAATATTTAAAAAAGATGGCTCCTGATGCCCTTAAAGATATTGATGTATTTATGGCAGGACATGAACAAACTATAAAAAAAGTGATCGCCAACAAACAGATTGATATATATGAATATAATCAGTTTATGAACGATCTTAAAAAATTCAAAAAGAAAAATATAATGAAATCAAAACGCCCCTAATCAGAGGTGTTTTTTTGATACTACATTGAAATGATTTCAACACCTGTATCAGTAATCAAAAGCGTGTGTTCCCACTGTGCTGACAATGATCCATCATCGGTATACACTGTCCATCCATTAGGAGCAATATGTATAAAACGCTCTCCCACATTAATCATAGGTTCAATCGTAATCACCATACCAGGTACCAGAAGTGTCGTTGGATAATGTGGGTCGAAATGTAAAACATAAGGATCTTCATGCATTGATAAACCAACCCCATGCCCACAAAACTCTCTCACAACACTATACCCATTTTGATGAGCATGTGTTTCAATGGCTCTTCCAATATCGCTGATTGTACTTTTGAATGGACGAATCGTCTCAATCGCTTTATAAAGACACTCACGCGTCACTTCCACAAGTCTTTTGGCTTCATCACTGACTTCACCAATCATGAACATACGCGATGCATCAGCATAATAACCCTGATAACATGATGTTGCATCAACATTAATAATATCTCCATCTTTCAAAACAACCTGAGGACTTGGAATACCATGACAAACTTCATCATTAACTGATGTACAAATACTTTTTGGATAACCTTCATAATGCAAATCAGCCGAAGTCGCATCATGAGCTTTTAAATATTCTACTGTCATCTGATCAATTTGTTCTGTTGTCATTCCCGCACAGATATTGTCTTCTATATAATCTAGCAATCCATTATTGATAACAGCTGCCTGTCTAATCCCCTCAATTTGTTTCTCATTTTTTATCATGGAACGTTTTGGAATGACGTATCCCTGTTTTTTTAAATAACGCAATCTCTCATCAAACTTTTCATGACATTTTTTATATTTCTTATGACTTCCACACCAACATTCATCATTACCTAATATTTTCATAAAATCCCTCTTTCTTAAAGTTAAATATCGCTAACTATTAGTTTAAACCTCTTTTGATATCTTGTAAACAAGATAAAATAAAAAATCAGAAAAATATCTGATTTCTTATTCGTTGTCTTGTGTGTTAAGAGATCGGTTTTTGACAACATGAGATAGTGAGAATTTGTTTGAAATAAGGTATACCTTGATTTCAGCTATTGTGTATAAGTAAAGAACTGACACAAGATTCACAATAGCTATTAACAGTTTAACAAAATTACTCATTTGTTATATCAATCTTCATTAAAGTTTCAGTTAATTTTATGTTAAATCACTTTTGACAACCACAAGTTGTAAGAAGCATATCTTCCATTCATCTGTCTTCACAGATTTCATTTCTTTTATTATAAAAGCATAAAAAAAATCGAAAAATATCGATTCAATCAATACTTTTCGATAACTTATCAAATGGTCTCCCCGCACGGGATCGAACCGTGGACCCTCTGATTAAGAGTCAGATGCTCTGCCAGCTGAGCTACGGAGAGGTGATTAACGAATATATAATACACTAAACTCTCAAAAAAATCAAGATATTTAAATGGAATATTTATATAATATTTGATATAATGTTACACATAAGGTGGTGGTCAATATGTCTAATCAATCTCTTCAAGATATTCAATTAGCTATTATTCCTCTTGACGGAACTATTTTTGACCTCAATAGATACAGATATAATTATACACATCATTATTGTGAAAGCCACAAACTTAATTATTCATTAGATGATTTTTATCAGCATCTCTCTAATATGTATGATATGTATAAAGACACTCCTATCCAAAAAATATTGAGTGAAGGTCTTTTTAATGCTAAAGTAGAAAGAGAAATGATGCAGTATTTAACTTATAAAGGTCTAAAACCTAAAGAAGGCTTTTTAGAACTTCTAGAATGTCTGCATCAAAAAAATATACCTGTTGCTGTTTTATCTACACATCGTCAAAAAGATGCACAACAATATTTATCTATGTGTCATTTGACTAAAAAAGTACAATATATCATTGGAAGTGACACTGTCAGTATGTCCTTACCTTCTACGGAAATACTTGAAAAGATTCTCAATCATTTTCAAGTCAAAGCCCAAAATACATTAGTGATTTCATCCTTTGCGTCATTGAATCAAGCCAGTTATCAATTAGGTATGAATATTATCTTTTGTGAAGATTTAAAGGCTGCTGGTACATTTGAAAAAGAAACGTCTTATAAAGTCTGTCATAATTCATTTGAAGTTCTGAATACTCTTCTATTTGATCGTTATAATGAAGTTGATATGTATTCTTCTGTTTTAGGTATGCATGAACATATGTCTAAAGAAGAATTAAATCAGGTCAAGGAAAAATGGGAACATGATTATCCTGATGATTCTCAATTAGGTCAAATTGTCAATCAGACATATGCCTATCATATATCACAATTAAATGAACCATTTATGAAAGATGGCAGCGTTTATCTAAATCAATCATCACCTAAAAAGCAATTTCATTTTGAAGATGAAGAACAATCACAAGAAACAATCAAATCCACTGAAACCAAAACCGAATCATTGGCAAATGATAGCCATCAAAAAAAATCATCCATAAAACTACAGCCACAGGAAGAAGATGAATTAGCCTCACTTTTAAAACAAATCAACTTTAAAAATAAAGATATGCCTTCACAAGATAAAGAAACCTCAGCTGATACAGATTTAGATGAAGAAGATGATGACAGAGAGAATGAAGACAAACAGTTCTCTTTTATAGATATCCTCTTTAATTTCATTTATATTGTTGCGACATCATTCCTTATTATCTTTATTGGTATTGTGATTTATATTGCATTTATTCCTCAATTTGAAAGTCAGAGTGGTTTCTTCCATATTCTCAGTCTGATTTTTCAGGGATACTATGCCATTATTGAAGCATGCTTTAGAGTTTTCTTTGACAGCTTACATACTTTAATTCCTTTCATTCCTTCTTATCAGGATTATTTATCTCATAATCAAATGTTTTCCTTAGATGGTGTTCAACTTTTTAATATCTTCATCTTCCAAATTATTTTATTAGCTCTAATCAAGATGATTATCTATATTTTAAGGAGAGATTCAAATAATGAAAACGATTCTTAAGACCATTCAGCATTATGATAAACGTGTATCATTCTATATGTTGCGCTTCTATCATCACCATCGGTTAAACCAATTAATGAAATTTATTAGCTCATGTGGAGATTTTGGGATTGCATGGCTCATTGTTATTCTTATTACGAATGTAATTATGCCAACACGTTCAATGTCCATCCACATGTTAGCAGCTCTGATTGCAACTGCACTCATTGGACAAATTACAATCAAAACACTAGTCAAAAGAAAAAGACCCTGTCATCTTTATCCACAGGTTCATTTACTTGTTCCTACACCTAATGATTCTTCATTTCCTTCCAGTCATACGGCATCATCATTTGCCTGTAGTACCGTCCTGTTTATCTTTTTTCCTTTGATTGGTATTTTTGGATATATTTTTGCTTTTCTCACAGGTGTTTCGAGAATCTATTTATTTGTTCATTTTTTAAGTGATGTCATCTGTGGTATGATTTTAGGGATTTCTATTGGTTATATCATTTGTCTTATATAATTATAAAAAAGAGGCTAATATACATGAATCAAAATGTATATCAGTCTCTTTCTTTTTATAATAGAACTAAACACATAGAAATCATATTATTCATCATATGTGACAAAATAGGAACATAAATATTGTTTTGTTTTTCATATAAATAACTCAATACAAATCCCATCAGAAAATATGGAAAGATTTGTACCCATTCTGAAATATTACCATTCATAACAGCTGACATAATATGAATAAAACCAAAGATAAAAGCAGAAATCAAATGAGCCATCTTCGGATTCCATTCATATAACCAGCCAAAGACAATTCCTCTAAATAACATTTCTTCAACAATAGGTGCTAAAACACAAGACACAAAAATCATAATCACCGGATATGATGTAGAGATAGATTCTATAAACTGTTGATTCTCACTGCTTTGATTACCTCCTAAAGCTAAAGTCAGCAATCCTCCAACAATCTGGCAGGCATAAATTAGTAAAACACCAACAACACATCCATAAAACATATGATTCTTTATATTCTTCTTAAAATCCTTAAATTGTTCAATCATGCTATCTTTTAATAGCCATCCTGCTAAAAGCAATAAAATCAAATCAAAAACCAAATTTAAATAAGCATTTAATTGTGTATAATCTGCCTGAAGATGAAAATGCAAGATTAAAAACTTAAATAAAGCACTCAATATTATTGATCCACAATACATATAAAGTGGCAATATCACAAAAATAAACATCCATTTGGCTTGTGTTGGGACTCTTCTAGAAAAACTTGTATTAAACATAAGATTCATCTCCAAAATCATTTTTATACTCATAACGATGATATGCTAATTCTTCAAAGAAAATAGTTCTTGATAAATAATATCTTGGTACATAAGTATAAATGCCAATAAGTCCTGCCACAATAGCCGCCACTAAAGATCCAAAAATAGGTAAAAAGATTAACGCTTCTTCAATTAATAACTGCAACACTAAAATACCAATCATCCAACCTAAAAAAGAAAGATTTAATTTGATAAAATCCCAGATATGTCCTTTCATTAAACGATAAGATTCTTTAATAGCCTGTAAATTTTTCATATGATATTGTTCTAATAAATATGGTACAGCAAACATGTAAGCTGAAATCACAAAAACAAGAACAAGTAAAACAAGATAACAAAGCATCATCACAGCAATAAGTGATGGAGCTTTCTGAAATAACTGAATAATGGTCTGAGTATATTGACCACTTGAAATAAGAATGTTAGACATGATTTCAGGATCCAATTCAGAAACAAAGAGACCTAAAATCATAAAAATAATAAATATAGAAACAAAAAGAATGAGAACCATGATGATGTTGTTCAATAAATATGTAGAAAACAATTCTTTTATTCTTTTGAATCCTACAAATGCATCATCATCTGATAACAAATGTGCCTGATTTCTCACCATTTTTAATGAACTGACAACATAACCATGAGATAATGTTAAGAAAACAAGACTGATAATTGCATAAAGTAAACTACTCTGACCAGTATTAAATAATCCAGGTATTAGCCCAAGTAAAATCAGAATAATTAAAATACGTATATATTGTGCTTTATTCATTTCAAGCACTTGATTTGCTCTTTCTTTGATTTTTTGGATATTCATTCACATCACTCCTTAATGTATTGCCAACATTATATCATATCTCCTATTTAATGTCTAAACTTGTTTTGATAGCCTGATCAACCTTTTCCATTAAGGAATCTGATAAAGTCCCTAATCGTTCATCAATTCTTTTTTTATCAATTGTACGTATTTGTTCAAGTAAAATAACTGACTTCTTATCAAGAAACTGTGTTTCAATAATGACATGTGTAGGTAAATCATTTTTTGTCATTTTTGATGAAATGGGCGCTATAATAACAGTAGTTGAATATTTATTGCCCTTGTTATTTTGTAAAATCAAAACAGGTCTATATCCTCCCTGTTCACTGCCTACAACTGGTGATAAATCTGCATAATATATTTCTCCCCTGTTCATAATATCCTCCTATCATACCCTTAATATATGAAGGAAAATGAAAAAAAGAACCTCATCGTCAAAAGTGAAAAGCAAAAACATCAAAAACAATTCTTTTTCATAATAACAATATACTTTCATCATGACGAAAAATGGAAATAGATAAAAATTTTTATTTTTTTAGCACTCTTGACTTGACTCTGCTAAAATTAGTACTATAATATAGTTGTAGTTAAGGAAAGGACCTTAACCCAAGGAAAGAATTTTATATCCAATAAAGAATTTGAAAGAAAGAGGCGATGTATTATGAAATTCCTACCAACTATTAATGATATGTTTAATGATTTATTTTATGATCCTTTTATGAATCGTTCTTCTATTGATACAATGCGTACTGATATCGTTGAAAAAGACAATGAATACAAATTAAGTATGGAATTACCTGGTTATCAGAAATCTGATATCAAGATGGAATTAAAAGATGGTTATCTTAAAGTTGAAGCCAGCAGAAATTCTCAAAATGATACCAAAGATAATGATGGTCATATTATCAGACGTGAAAGATATAGTGGAAACTGCTATCGTAGTTTCTATGTTGGAGACGTTTCAGAAAATGATATTAAAGCTTCATTTGATAATGGTGAATTAAAGATTTCTATACCAAAGAATAATGTCAAACAAGTAGAAGATAAGAAATATATTACGATTGAATAAAAAGAACCTTCGCAAAACGCGAAGGCTTTTATATTTTCTGCTGTAATATAAAATCAACAATATCACGTGTATAGCTTTTTTGTGGTGGAGCAACCATTTTTCTAGAAAACGCTTGAATATCATAATTTGACTTATCGTGTAAATTTTCTAAAAGTGTCTGTGGTTGTGTATAAATCTCACCTGGTAAATCATGTTGGTAATCAATATACATATTCCTTTTTGACATATATTCTTCATAATCAAATGCATAAAAATAAATAGGTTTATTTAATAAAGATGCTTCAAAAATAACTGCTGAATAATCTGTAATAATATAATCAGCAACATGAAAAAACTCTAAAGATGTATATTGATGGTCTTCAATAATTCTTGGATCATCAATATGAAACTCCGTTAATGGATGAAGTTTTAAAACAAAATGATATTTTTCAAAATCAACATATTCAATGAACTCTTTGACTGCTTCCTTAAAATGAGAATCATCTTTTCTAAATGTAGGTGCATAAACAATGACTTTTTTACTTTGATCTAATAATTGAGGATAACTTTGTTGAATACGTGCAACAATAGCTTGTTTATGTGATGAATCAATTAACAAATCAGTCTTAGGTAATGGAAACACTTTAACCTGTGATAAATTGACATGAAATGCTTCAGCAAAAAAAGGTCTTGTATATTCACTGCTTGAAAAAACATATGTATAGTTCTTATGCATTCTCATCAAATGTGCAACCTTTGAACTTGAACCTTCAGGGCAATCTAAAATACTGTATCCAAATTTCTTGAAAGCACCTAAAGCATGCCAGATTTGGATCACAATAAGTTCTGGTCGCTGTTTAAGAATACTGACAGGAATACAGTAGGTATCTAAAATAACAACTTGTGATGTTGCAATATGGTACATTTGTTTTAACATATGAAAACAATAGAAAAGATGATTCTTCATACCACTTTTTAACATTTTTGCTAAGACAACATGTTGAATATCAGGTCTCACCTGTTTCATTTCATCAATCAGCATTTGGAAATCTAAAGGTGTCGTATCCATCTGACGAGAAATATAAGTAATTTTCTTTTGCACAGGCAAACATTTCATCAAAGCAAAAAGAATATTAAGAAAAAAGATTCCAACATTAACAACAATACCCATTATTCTTCCTCCCTTAAAAGCAGATTGACAAATCGTTGACTACTCTTTCCGTCACAAGCTTCCATAAACTGTTTTTGAAACTCCTTTTTTTTGTCAGAAAAATCTTGAGCTGACAAAATAGCATTCACTAATTCTTTCTGATTTTTCACTACAGGTCCGTAAGTATAATTTTCATATGGATAGAAAAAATCTCTTTGTTGAATATATTCTTCTAAGTCATAAGCAAAAAAGATTGTTTGTATGTCCAATAATGATGCCTCAAAAATAACTGATGAATAATCTGTAATTAATATATCTGTCACAAATAACAAATCATTAATTTCTCTAAGAGAAGTCAAATTCATAAAAAAATGTTCATCTAAAATTTCCTGACATTTATTCTTTATATAAGGATGCAATTTTAAAATCAATACATATTCATCTCCCAATGCTTTTTGAAGAGATGAAAAATGAATATGCTGAAAATCATAAAATCCCTGATGAATATCATTTCCTCTAAATGTTGGAGCAAATAAAATCACTTTCTTATTTTTTAATAATGGATATTTCTGATAAAGATCTTCTCTGATTTTCATTTTATATGTTGAATCAAAAAATATATCTGTTCTTGGTATTCCATAACTATGAACATTTTGAATATCCATACGAAATGCTTTCGCATAATCCTTACGTATACTTTCACTGCTGACAATGGCATCAGTATAATTTCTATGTGTCATTGAGAAACGATCGTGATTTTGTTTTCTGGCAAATCCTACAGTTTTAAATGCACCAACAGCATGCCATACCTGAATCAGTTTCGTCTGCTTTCTTAAAGGAATAGGATAAATCAAAGGATAAAAATCATCAACAAGTATATATTTTGACATAGCTATGTCTTTACAAATGGCTTTTTTATCATGTTTGACAGAAGAGGATACATATAAATGCTTTTTCACAATATATGTATTATCTAAAGCATTTTCTATAAATGCAAAATTTCCACTCATATCTCCTCTAGAATCTGATAAAAATGTTATCTGCTTTTTATTCAAACGAAACCTCATGCAATAAAAAATATATAAAATAATGTAGTCTAAACGACGTATCACCTGTAAAATCATTTTTATGAAGCTCAACACAATTATCACCTACTTTCAAGCATTATATCATAACTTTACTAAAAAACAAAAAAATTATAAGTCAATATCCTATCTCCTTATAATTTCTTTATTTTCTCCTTTATTTTTGAACATACCTTCCATATCTTTGAATAATAAAGCGTATAATATATGCGATAAGGAATTTTACGTCCACGTGTATAAATATCCTGATTCACTGATTGATATTGAGATAATAAAAATTGATTAGGTGTCAATGTCATGACATCTTTAAAATCATGATAATCTTTTGGTACATAAAAGTAACTTTGATCAAGTTGACTTGGAATTTGAAAATCTCGAATCAAATCCTGTTGTAATTTTGCATAAATGTTCATAAAAGACTGAATCAATGTCTGTGTTTTTAAAGAATATAACATCCCATTAATTAAGCGATTATCAAAAGATTGCTTCACTTCTTTACAAAAATCTGGTTCGTCTTTTAATGATTTATAGACTTGATAGTATGCCTGATAACTGCAAAAGACTGTCTCTGAAGCTTTTCCTGTTAAACTTTGTTGGTTATTAATACGATAATTAATTAAAGGTTTATCAACAATTGTTATACGTTCTGCCAGAAAATAAGACATCATTGAAAAATATGTATCATTCGCTTGTTTTAAATTTTGAAATCTTAAATGATATTTTTCAATAAACGACCTTTTCCACATTTTGTTCCAAGGAACATTCGTTGAAAAATTAAAAATGTAACGTGGATGTGTTTTCCTTGAAAAAGGAATATGTTCTGGTAATTTTTCTTTCTTTAAATATGTCCCAGTTTTAATCACTGTTTGTGTTAACGTATCATATCTATTTGCTGCACAGACACATAAATCCGCTTGATCTTTCTCACATTTTTTATACATGGACTCCAATGCATTTTTTTCAAAAATATCATCAGCATCCCAAAACACAACATATTTTCCATGAGCTATATCAAGAGCATGGTTACGTGCAACACCTGCATACATATTCTTTTGTTGAAGAACAATAATACGTGAATCCTGATTTTCATACTGCTTTAAAATAGTCAAAGAATCATCTGTAGAACCATCATCAACACAAATGATTTCAATGGATTTTAAAGATTGATGAATAATACTTTCCATTGTTTCCACAAGATATTTTTCTGCATTATAAATAGGGACAACCACACTCACTTTGATATTGTTCATGATTGTGAAAACCTCCTCTTATTGACGTAAAACTTTTTTAACATTTCTGATTCGACGTTTGATAAAATTCTTTGTTTTACGAATACGCGCACTTGTATTCATCCACTTATAGGCAGCTTTTGGATCATCAATAATGCGTGTAATTTTTTGCCACTCTAATTTTGTAAAATCTGACTCTCTGAATTCATGAAGTTTCATAGCTTCTTTAAATTCTTCTGACAGACGATATAAATATTCCAACCTAAATTCTTTCGCAATACGTCCATAATTCCAAAAATAATTTCTGACACGTTTAATAGAATATTCATAAATAAAATATTCCTTTAATTGTGGATTTGAATCTAAAAAATCATGAATAAATTGATATTCATCATTCATGCAATAGACTTTTGCTTTACTATTAACAGATGAATTGGGATTATCACGACGATTCATATAATAAGGTCTATTGACAAAATACATTCTTTCAGCCCAGCAAAAAGTCTGAAACCAAAAACCATTATCCTGAAAAGATGCTCCAGGTGTTGTATTATGACGAATATGATGTTTTTCTAACATTTCTCTTTTATAAATTCCACTCCATGTATTTAATATATATTTAAAAACTTCTGGGTGTTCTTTTGGATTCACAACTTCATTATAACCAGTGCCATCTTTTGATAATTGATTGTATGTTGCCACTAAAGTATTATTTTTATACACAAATCGATAAAAATCTGCTTTGATAACATCTAAATCTTTCTCATGAGCAATCTGATATAAATCTTCATACATATGTAAATCCACATAATCATCTGGTTCAACAATACCTACATATTCTCCTGTAGCTCTATCCAAACCATCATTCATGCCTTTTCCATATCCTTCATTTTGCTTATCAATAATAACGATACGGTCATCCTTTTGCGCATAGTCTTGAATAATCTGAAGTGATCCATCAGTAGATCCATCATTGACACAAATAATTTCTATATCTTTCAATGTTTGATGAACAATACTTTCCATACATTCTACTAAATATTGCTCTACATTATAAATTGGTACAATAATTGATACTTTTGCCATTTTAATGATTTCTCCTTTTTAACATTTTTTTGATTTGGTGAGGAATATACAAAACCATTTTTCCTACTTTATAAGTTGTTGAATTTTTGACTGTTTGAGCACCATCATCATTTTTCTGTTTTGATTTTTTTCTAAGCAGAAAAAATTGCTCATAAACATATGTATCACAATCTTTTTGTAAAACTTCATTGACTCTATTAGCATAAGACTCCACAAGAAAACCTTGTGGATATTTTTCTAAATTCAAAGAAGGAAAAATATTGTCTCTGAGTAGTTGGTAAACTTTTTGATAAGCTTCACCTTCAATCGTATCCAGGTTCCAAAAACAAAAATGAACATACCAATTCACAAATGATTTTTCTACTTCCTGATATTTACCGATGCGAATCAATTCATCTCTTAAAGCATTTGCTGCCAGATAAAAACAATTCCATGATTTTTCTCTTGTGACTGATAGAGATGGAGAAGCATTAACACGATGATGAATTAATTTTTCATTTAATGCATAAATTTTGTTAGCTTTAACGAGTGAAGAAAAAACAAAGAAAAGATCATTAGATGTACGCAAATTTTGAAATGATAACTGTTCTTGAACAATAAATTCACGACGATAAAGTTTATCCCATGCCCAGCCTACACAAAAATGAAAAACATGATCTTTAATATCCTGATACGAAAAAGGATTACACGGAATTTCATTCATGCGCAATGCATAATCCATTGGTAAATAACGATGATTTTGTTGATCATATTTATCTCCTTTAAAAATACAAATATCAACTTGATGTTTCTGACTACTGAGATAAGCTTTTTCAAGCATTTGAGGTTCATAAAAATCATCAGCATCTAAGAATGATACATATTCTCCTTTGGCATATTTAAATCCATGATTTCTGGCAACAGCGGCTCCCTGATTTTTTTGTGAAACATAAATTACACGCTCATCTTCCAATGCCGCTTTCTCAATAATATTTTTTGTCTGATCTGTTGATCCATCATCGACACAAATCACTTCAATCTCTTTTAAACTTTGATTTAAAACATCCTTCAAACATTTTTCAAAAGCTTCACCACCATTATAAACAGGTATAATAACAGAAACTTTAATCTCACTCATTTCTCCTTTTCACCTCATTTAAACTTCTTTTTCTACACACTTCAAAGCTTCTTCTATGACATGATGCATATCAAAATATTTATACATGCCTAATCTGCCACCAAAGATGACTTTATCTTCTTTATCAGCTAATGCTTTATATTTGGCATATAATGTATTATTCTTTTCATCATTCATTGGATAATATGGTTCATCTCCCTTATGCCATGAAGCCGGATATTCTCTAGTTATGACTGTTTTTGGCTGTGTTCCATATTCAAAATGCTTATGCTCTATGATTCTTGTATAAGGCACTTCATATTCATTGTAGTTGACAACAGCATTTCCCTGATAATTGTCTATATCTAATACCTCTTCTTCAAATCTGAGACTGCGATATTCCAGTTCTCCATAACAATAGTCATAATACTGGTCTATCATCCCTGTAAAGACAATCTTATCTGCCATCTCTTCCAGATCTTTGTGATGTTCAAAGAAATCACAATTGATTTTCACATCAATCCCTTCAAGCATCTTTTCAATGATCTGTGTATATCCTCCAATAGGTATACCCTGATACAAATCATTGAAATAGTTATTATCATATGTAAATCTGACTGGCAGCCTTTTAATGATGAATGATGGTAACTCTGTACATGGTCTACCCCATTGCTTTTGTGTATAGCCCTTGACAAGCTTTTCATAGATATCTTTTCCAACTAGAGAAATAGCCTGTTCCTCTAGATTTTTAGGTTCAGTAATGCCTGATTCTTTAATCTGTTCATTGATTTTTTCCTTCGCCTGCTGAGGTGTGACAACACCCCATAACTTATTGAAAGTATTCATGTTAAAAGGCATATTGTAGATTTCACCTTTATAATTGGCAATCGGACTATTGGTATATCTGTTAAATTCAGCAAACTGTTGAATATAATCCCAGACTTTCTTGTTAGAAGTATGGAAGATATGAGCCCCATACTTATGAACATTAATACCTTCTACTTCTTGAGTATAAATATTTCCACCAACATGACTTCTTTTATCAATAACGAGACATGTCTTTCCTTTTTTATGGGCTTCATAAGCAAAGATACTGCCAAACAATCCACTTCCTACTATTAAATAATCATATTTCATATTCATTCTCCTCTCACTATGCAGGTACACATTTTTTCAATATAGGTATTTTTTGCATTAATTTTACAATTATGACACATATCAACATGATGAAAAATGGTCCTATAATACGATAAATCACAACACGTTGAGATATTCCTGATACAAGTAAAAAAACTTGAATAACAAACCAGTGAATCAAATAAATGCCAAAAGTTGTGGAATTCACACTAGATGTTATTTTCTCTAAAATCTGAACTTTATTGACAGACATATATTTAAACGCAACAAAAATAGCTGTAGCGTATAAAACCGATGGTGCATTAGTATATCCTTTAAATAAACGACTAACATCTCCAAGCTGGTATGATACATACCATGTGCCTAACCAATGAACTAAAAATCCAACAATTCCCAGTATATAAATCCATCGTCTTTGTGATTTTGTAAGAGGATAACGATCTATATAATAGCCTATCAATACAAATAAAACATGATTTGTAGCGACTGGTAATTGTAAACTTCCATTATAAGGAATTCCTATCAAATCAAAAAACAATGGTAATAAAGAAACTGTTAAAAATGAGAAGCATATGATATATTGAAATATCTTTTGTCGATTTTCAGATGGTATCGATGAGAGTACAGGAATACTTAAATAAATAGCTATCAATGGTATAAAATACCAATATACAGTAATCATATCAGCATTCATCAAAACATCGATAATCATTTTCAAACTGACATCATTCCAATTGATTTCTTTCATCATAATCATCCATAATATACCTATTATTGACCAAATAATATAAGGAATAACAACCTTATGAATTCGTTTTTGAAAATATTCTCTAGTAGAATACCTTTTTCGATAATCCATTAAAGTGACACCTGTTATCATAAAAAATATGGGAACCGCAAAATACATGAGACTTTCAATAAAATTTGCTAATACCCAATAATTTTCATATCCAAAATCCCAAAAACAATGATTCACATGTAAGACAATGACTGCGAAACAAGAAAAAACATTGAGTATTTGAATATAGGATTTATGTTTTAACACAAACTTCACCTCTTAACATTATATTTGTAAATATACTCTATTTATATCAATGAAAAAATCATCAAAAAATTAAGTTTTTGTTAACCATATGTTAAGAAGACGGGTCCTTATATCTACTCAAAATATTATCTCAATCATAGTATTATGAACATGAACACGATGAAAAATTAAGTTTTTGTAAAGTCATGTTAAAGTCTTGTAAAAGGGGTTTACAAAGTTTTGGAATCATTTAAACTAAAAAAATGAAAAGAGGTAGAATATGAAAGTAACAGTTGCTGGAATGGGATATGTCGGTTTAAGTTTAGCATGTCTTCTTGCTCAAAAATATGATGTTCATGCTATTGATATTATTCCCGAAAAAATAGAAATGATAAAAAATAAAAAGTCTCCTATTAAGGACACAGAAATCGAAGAATTTTTAGCTCATAAAGATCTTCATCTTTTGCCAACTTGTGATAGTCAAGTTGCATATCAGGATGCTGACTATGTCATTGTTGCAGCACCAACAAACTATGATGATGCATCTAATCACTTTGACACAAGTGCTGTAGAAAGTGTCATTCAAGAGGTATTCAAATACAATGATCATGCTACTATTGTTATTAAATCAACGATACCTGTTGGGTATACACAGTCAATCAATCATCAATTCAATACACAATGTATTATCTTTTCGCCAGAATTTTTAAGAGAGGGAAAAGCATTGTATGATAATCTCTATCCATCGCGTATCATTGTTGGAGAAGATAGTCAACGTGCACATATTTTTGCTGAAATGTTAAAAGAATGTGCTATTAAACAAGATGTTCCTATTCTTTATACTCAAGCCACAGAAGCAGAAGCTATTAAATTATTTGCTAATACATATCTTGCTTTACGTGTTGCTTATTTCAATGAATTAGATACATATTGTGAAATTAAAGGACTCAATACAAAACAAATTATTGAGGGCGTTGGTCTAGACCCACGTATTGGTCAACATTATAATAATCCATCTTTCGGATATGGTGGATACTGCTTACCTAAAGATACAAAGCAATTAAAAGCCAATTATGTTGGTGTTCCTAATGATATTATTAAAGCTATTGTAGATTCCAATTTAACAAGAAAAAAGCATATTGCACAAATGATTTTAAATAGACATCCTCAAACCGTTGGAGTCTATCGTTTAACAATGAAAGCCAATAGTGATAACTTTAGAGCGAGTGCTATCTTAGATGTCATGAATATGATTAAAGCACAAGGCACTAAGGTCATTATTTATGAACCTACTTTAAATCAGGATAGTTACGAAGGTATGAAACTTATAAATGATTTAGAGACATTCAAAAAACAAAGCGACATTATTTTAGCAAATCGTTTTAATCAGGAAATTGATGATGTTATTCAAAAAGTTTATACAAGAGACCTTTATTTTAGAGACTAAAAAGGACTCCACTAAGAGTCCTTAAAAATCCATTCACATGTTTTTTGAGTGGAATGTCCATCACACGCACTCAAAAATCTTTGATAAAAAGCTTGACGTTGAGATTCGTTCATGTCTTTATTCTGTAAAGCTTGTATAAGCTCATCTGTATTTGTCGTGATTGCTCCATAGACATATTCATAAAAGTCAAAATAAAGGCCACGACCTCCATAACCTGTATATTCATCTAAATCATAGGTAAAATAAATAATAGGTTTATGTGTAAAATAATAATCAAAAACAACAGATGAGTAATCTGTAATCAAAATATCAGAAATAATCAATAAATCATTAATATCACGATTATTAGAAAAATCTCTGTAAAAATGATTATATTGTGTTAAGTCAGGCATTTCAACAATTCCTCTTTGAATATTGTTATAGAGGGCAGGATGCCATTTAATAATAAAAATATAATCTTTATGAAATGTTTCATATATTTTTTGAAAATCAATCTTTGAAAAATCATAATTAGCTTTAGAAACAGGTGCCCCACGATATGTTGGCGCAAATAAAATAATTTTCTTCCCTTGATAACGAGGATGTCTTTGATAAAAACTATTTTTGACATCCTCTTTATATTGATCATCAAAAAACATATCCGTACGTGGAAATCCTGTAGCTTTTATTTTCGATACATCCATATGAAAAGCTTCAGCATAACAGCTTCTAATGTCTTCACTGCTAACAATAGCTTTTGTATAAGTACGATATCCCTTATGAATAGGTCCAACATCTTCACCAGTATTTGCACGGGACCAACCAAACTTCTTAAAAGCACCAGCACCATGCCATAACTGAACAACTTCCTGATTTTTTCTCACTTGTAAATAATTGCATTCTCTTGATAAATCATCCAATAAAATATATTGAGATGTACTCAAATGATATATTAATTTGAATTTACTAATGAGTCCTCGTCTTTCTCTATGATCGCTTTTCAAAGCGACTATTTTTTTATATTTTGAACAATCTAGATATTCATAGATACATTCCAGATTCCCACCCATAACACTTCTTACATCTGATAAAAAACAAACCTTATTTTTTTGAAGTGGAAACAGGAAAATGCATAATCTATTTAAAAAAATGGATATGACAACATTTATTCCATTGAATATCTTTTTTATTATTTTTTTCATATACTCCCTCTTTTCTACATATATGTAGATTTAAAGACCTTTTTCTTCAGATAATTAGCAAAACAATTGATATAATACGCAAGAATGATTGTCGCAACAAAACATAAGCTCAAATATAAATAAGGATCCCATTCATGAATATGATAATATTGAAATAAAATCATAGGAATTCTTTGAAGAATATATATCCAAAATAAGTGTCCACCCATCCATGATAATATTTGACTATGAAAAGACAATTTCATAGATAAGAAAACAAATATTAGGCAAAACAATATAGCAACAACATTAAACATCATTAATCTGGTATATCTATATTGAAAGAAATAGATATATAAAATAATTGTCAGAAAAGTCACAATATAGTATATGATATGATATTGCTGGAAAACAACATCTATTTTTTCTTTAAAGTAAGAATACCACATTCCTGCAACATAACATAAATATGTACTACTCCAATAATTATCCCTAATCAGTGACATTATATATACATATCCTAAAGATAATAAAGTCATCAAACAAATAGAAATTATTTTTTTATGATCACATATTCGAAAGCTTAAATAGGTAAGAATATATAATGTAAATATAGCAAACATATACCATGCACTATTGCCAACACTTGTCCATCCTGTAAAAGAAAGCAAGATAGTTGGTAATGAATAGTGACGTCCGATAAAAAGATCTAAAATTAAAAATAGAATAATAGCTAAGGAAAAATCAAAAAATATTTTTCCAATACGATGAATGGGTAGTGAATCAATATATTTTTTCCCTTTATGTTTAATAGATTCATAAATACCATAACCTGAATAAAAAAGAAATAAAGCTACCATTAATTGGCCAAAATAATTCAAAACTTGAATAACAAATTGATCACCCATAGTTGTAAAATCAGCATATGTTCTCACATGACTCAAAAACACAATGATAACAAAAATGCCTTTTATAGATTGTGTATATTCTTTTGAATTGTAGTTTTGATCTAATCCTGCATAGTGAAATCTTAACGAATATATCATGACAAAACACAACAATACAAATAAGATAATCATCTTTTATGGTCCTCCTTTTAAATCCAGTGTTTTATCAAATGAATCTTTGAAAAAATATGCGCCATAAACATAGAAAATAATGTAATACCTATTGAAAGAATAGGAACAGAAAACCAAGCATTAAAGCTTAAAGAATTTATATGTAATAAATTATCTAGATGTTCAATAACAAAAGGATGAAACAAGTAAACAAATAAAGTATAATGTGAAACTTGAACAATCTTTGTTTGAAGTCTATACATAGATTGATGAATAGGAATTTTTAAGAAAATCATCAGTATTAAAATAGCTTCAACAGCTGGGAAAAAAGTCTGATTTTCATACAAAAAAGAAACTTGCTCGCCATTATATAAAGAGTATATTTGTGTCAAAATAATGCCTACAACAGTCACAAAAATAAGAACACCTATGAAATAGATTGTTTTTATATGTTGCCATTTTTCTTTTATATTATCAATATAATATCCCATTAAAAAATACCCACAATATATTCCTAAATCAAAAGAAAAAGTACTTAATAACTCCCTTATAATATCTGGTAAAAAAGGCAATGCTAAAAAAGTCGCTCGTAAGATTCCCAAAACCCATACTGCTATACATGTATATTTGAGATATTTGCCCTGCTCATAGTGGACAATGCACCATAAAACAGGCAACATTAAATAGACCCCAATAAGTGCAGGTAAATACCATAAATGAAACTCAGACGCTAATGTTTCTTCAAATAAAGTCTCTATCGTTAAATGTGAAATTCCAATACGATCAACTGCATATAGAAAAGACCAAACAAAATAAATAATCAATAATTTACCAATATTCTTTTGAAACAATTGTTTTAAGGGCATCAATTGATTTCGTGACAAAAAGAGTTTTCCACTAATCATAAAAAATAGAGGAACACAACTTCTCACAGCACTATCATAGACATTAAATGCTAACCATTCCATACTATGGACATTTACACGACTCCAATTTTGTCCAGAAACATGTAGAAACACAACCATGAAGCAAGCAAAAATTCTTAAAAGGTCAATTCTTAAATCTCTTTTTTGCCCCATTATCAATCATCTCTTCCAGAAATATAATTCCAAGTTTTTTCAGTAGAATGACCATCACAAGCGTTCATAAACTGTGCAATAAATTTTTGGCGTTTATCTTCCATCATTTCAGGATATTGGATACAATCAATCAAGTCATCCTGATTTTTGGCAATTTTACCATAAACATAATCATCAAAATCAAAATATAATCCTCTTCCACCATACTGAGTATACTGTTCCAAATCATATGCAAAATAAATAATGGGTTTATTCAATAAAACATAATCAAAAACCATAGATGAATAATCAGTAATCAATAAATCACAGACAATTAACAAGTCATTGATATCACGATAATCAGAGAAGTCTAAGAAAAAATCCTGATATCCTGATAAATCTGGAGCTTTTTGTTTACCTAAAATAATATTATTATAATACATTGGATGCCATTTAATAATCATGACATATTCATCATGAAAATGCTGATACAGTTGCTGAAAATTCAACTGACTATAATCATATGCCGCATCATTGACTTTTGTTCCACGATATGTTGGCGCAAATAAGATGATTTTTTTATCTTTCAAATTTGGATATTTTTGATAAAATGATTGCTTTGTTTTTTCTAAATAATCATGATGAAAAAAATCATCTGTTCTTGGAAAACCAGTTGCTTTGATTTTTTCTTCGCTTATCGAAAATGCTTCAGCATAACACCATTTAATAGCATCACTACTCACAATTGCTTTTGTATACTTTTTATATCCAGTATGGATAGCTCCAATTTTCTCACCATTGGTCTTTCGAGAAAATCCAAATTTTTTAAATGCCCCTGGCCCATGCCAAAGTTGAACAAGTTCTTGATTTTTTCTCACACGTAAATACGTTGTTATGGCAACCATATCTTCCAAGAGGATATAATGTGATGTCACTAAAGTATATATAAGTTTCAATTTCTGAAAAAAACTTGTTTTGATTCTACGATCCATTTTAAACATAACAACACGTTGATAATCCTGGTTTTCCAGATAATCATATATAGCTCCTAAATTGCCACCCATAACTTCCCTAGAATCTGATAAAAAACAGATTTTTTTTGTTCGAAGTGGACAAACACGGGGCAAAAAGCGAAATAAAAAGATAGTTATCTTTTTATCAGCTTTTTGATACCATTTTTTTATTTTCTTTTTCATTTTCTTCATAAAATACTCCTGTATATTATCAAATTTTGTTTTTGATTAATTCCTGATAAATTTTTTCTGAAGGATCTTGATCGACAGAAAAGAATTCTTTCATTCTCGTTAGATAAGGTTCTTGCGGTTGAAAATCATTTTCTATAATTTGTTTTAATTCCAATAATAAATGATCACTTGTATGGCATAAACATCCAAATGCATCTTCATATTTCAAATCTAAAGAACGATATGAATGTAATCCAGCCATTACTTCTTTTTCATCAGGCAAAAAATACAAAATAGGTCTTTTTAACATCACATAGTCAAATTGATATGATGAAAAATCAGTGATAAAAATTCTATATTCACTCAAATCATGTTTTTCAAAGTTAAGGTTAACATTTTCAACATCTTCAAGTTGAAAATGCTTTTGATAAGGTTTAAAAATAGGATGTAATTGAAAATCTAAAGTTAACTGATATTGGTTCAGTAACTGATTTAATTGATCTGAGTGTAAGAATTGATAAATTTGTTTATAAAAATCTGAAGCTAAAAATTCCTGATCCTTCAGAGCACGTCGATTATTAACTAAATAGCCAATTAAATATTGACGCCATGAAGGAGCAAATAAAATTTTATTTTGTGCTTCTTTTTCTTTTTGAAAGGACATTCTTGGCATTCCAGACATTATCAAATCATCTTCCGAATAATCATAATTTTGAATTAGATTCTTTTTTTCAAATTCAGAAGAAATAACAAATTTATCTATTTCTGTAAATTCCTTTGCGTACATTCTTTGAAGTGATGCATGAAGAATTCCATGTTGAAGATATACCAATTCATAATCCAGTAAATCTTTATACCAGGACATCTTTTTAAATGGCGAATATATTGATATTGAACTAAACGAAATCAGAAGTTTTTCTGCTTGTAAAAATAATTCTTTATGTTTTTTACTTTTAAATTTTAAAAGATATTTCCTTTGCTCTTTTGTTAACTTTCCATTTAAAAAAGAAGTGTCTCCATCAACAACATAATATCTTTCAATACCATCATTTTTATCAAAATCATGAATAAACTGGTAATATGCATTATCAATAACTCCAGGCGAATCAGAATATAACCAAACTTTCTTAGAATGCAATCCTAGATATCGATAATAAAGAATACCTGGAAGCTGTTTTTTAGGATAAAACAATAAAGATTTAAGCTCATATAAATAATCAGTAACAACATGACGTTGAGAAACTTTAAAAACATGGTGAAAATGATGATAAGTTAAACGATAATTCTTTAATGGAATAGAATTTTTTTTGAGTTTTTTTACAAATCCACAAAATCTATTATTCAATGCTTTTGCTAAAATCAATACATCATTAACTTTAACATAAAATTGAAACGACTTAATTTCTTGGGGATCAAATATATATTCAAATGCATAAGAATCTGCCGTTGGCATCTTTGTGTTTTTAAATGGAACTTTTGACAAAGTCAATGTTTTATGTTCTTCAAAATTCTCACCATTTCTTTTTTTACCAGTAATGATAAGTTCCTGCAATGGATAAACCTGTAAAAGAGGCGAAACAAAAGATACGAATAATTGTATTTTCCCATTTCTCATACGACTTCGATATAAGTAACAGCGAATATTCTTCCCTTCAGAAAATTCTAGACCTGAAGCTAGGGATAGATAAAATTTTGGTGAATGAATAGACGCGTTGACTTTTGAACCTTTCCATCGCAGTAAATATAATTTTGTAAAAATATCAGAAGATAAATATTGGACAATAACTTCATCATCAATTTTTTGTAAAATATGAAATATCCTCTGTTTGGCCATTTCTAAATCTTTTCCTTTATAATGATAAGGTATTAATTGATCCTGTTTAATTCGCCATCCAAAGGTATTGATAACTAAAGTTTGAACATATTTAGGTATTTGTCCATTTTTTTGAAATTTCTCCAATAAAGCTTCATTATAACCCATAATATCTTCAAAGCAATAATATGGATTGTTACGTGTTTGTGAAACACTGGCACCATGTCTTCTATAGTAATATTTAGCTTTTTTTACAAAACCAAGCTTATTCTTTTTCATCAATAGGCATGTGTCAAAATTTTGATCTTCAGATAATTTCATTGAAATATCATATAACTGATTATTTTCAAACTCATTTTTAAATATAATATTGACTGTTGACTGATTTAAATATGGGTATTGATCAAGATCATAAATCCCTGTCCCTTTATCATATTTTTTGGGACTATAACGACTATGTAATAAGATTTTTCCATTTCGATCCCAATATATCGGATAAGTGACAAGATCAACTTCATGATAATGCTTGTCAAAAAAATCAATCAAATTTTTTATCGTCTGATGATCAAGATAATCATCAGAATCTAATAACATAATGTATTTTCCTTGTGCTTTTTTTATACCAACATTTCTTGTATCTGAAACACCTGTGTTTTCTTTATGAATATAGCAAATATTGTGGTATTGTTGAGCTAGTTTTTTACAGATATCATGACTATGATCAGTTGATCCATCATTAATTAATAATATTTCAATTTGTGATACATCCATATTTTGATTCTCAATTGATTTTATACATTCTTCTATATAATCTTGATTGTTATATACTGGAATAACCACTGTTACAAGATATTTAAAATGATCCATTCCTATCCTCCTTAATCAAATTAAAATAAAGACAAGATACAAAATCTTGTCTTAAATGTCCCATTTCATAACTGTCTTGAAATCATTATTTAAATCATCTTCAAAAGCTTTATGCATATCTTTAATAGACTGAACAACAACTTCTTCTGAGATAATCGTTGATAAATATTCACAAACATCTGGATATGTTTCCATTAATTCGACAGATTTCTTAAAATCATCATAATTACTACGACTATTACCTAAAAGTGTTAATCCCTTCTCTAAAACCATACGTGTATTTATTCCTACAGGTGTTTCACTTACTCCCATTAATGTAATAGAACCCTGTGGTTGAATATAATCTATAATTTGATTAATGGCAGCTTCACTCCCTCTACCACCTACACATTCAAAAGCATGATCAACTCTTAAATCACTAGGAATATTATTAATAAGATATGTTTCATCGACAAATGAAAAATAAGCCATCTTGTGTTCTTCAACACCAAACACAATAATCTTTGTATCTGGATATGTTTTCTTTAAAACCAATGCGGAAATAAATCCCAAATTCCCATTTCCCCAAATACCAATCACATTTTTTCTAGCATTTGCAGATTTTTTAAAATTTTCTACAGCGTTCATGACAACACTTGTTAATTCTAACAAAACTGCAACCCTTGGTTCTATTTGAAATGGAATAATCAAATCTCTACGCATACTTACGACATTTTGCATAAAACCATCAAAACCACTTGCTCTAAACTTGCTAGAACGGAGATAGTTTTCTTTAATAATATCATCATGTTCCATTGGAGTGTTTGGAATCATGACAACATTCGTTCCTACTGGATATTCTCCTTTAGGATCATAAACAACTTCACCAACAGATTCATGAATTAAAGCCATAGGTAATTTTTGTTTCATAATCACACGCCCACGACTTCCTGTATAATATCTTTGATCAGCTGCACAAATAGATAAATATGTAGGTCTCACAATAAGATTTTCATCATCTATCTTCAAATCCACAAAATCTGCACGAATTTGTTTTGGAGCAATTAATCTATATGCCTGATTAATCATTATTTATCACCTTCCACTAATCCATTGGCAACTTTTAAATCATGTTGAGTTGTAATTTTCATATTATAAACTTCACCACGTACAAGGTGAACTGGTGTTCCTTTAATAACCAATGCTTTACAAGCATCTGTTAAAATATTTTTTTCATCATCAGTCAATGATAAAAACAAGCTTTTTAATAATTTAATATTAAAAGATTGAGGAGTTTGTCCTTGATACATTTCGCTTCTCACCGGAATATCTGTAATCACTTTTCCATCTTGAGAATGAACAATTGTATCAAATGCTTCTACAACTGTATCAACAGCTCCATATTTTAAAGCTCCGTCAATATTATCATCAATAATTCTTTGTGTTAAGAACGGACGAACTGCATCATGTGTAATGATGATATCATCATCATTTAATCCAATTTGATTTTCAATATACTGAATTCCATTCATAATCGTATCATTACGTGTTGCACCACCAGCAACAACAACAACCTTATCAGTTACAATATGATATTTCTTTAATGTATCTTTTGTATAAGCCATCCATTGTTCTGGACAACAGATAATAATCTTTTCAACTCTTTTATTTAAAATAAACTGTTCTACAGTATGAATAAAAATAGGTTTATGACCTAACTTTAAAAATTGTTTAGGCATTTCTGTATTACCCATTCTTGTTCCTTTACCACCAGCTAATATTTCTGCATAAATCATAGTTTACCTCCATTCATAACTATACATCTCATATTGTAACCTTTAATAATTTTAAAGTCAATGAATATAAACATTATCTTAAAATCTTGTTAAAAACATGTAAATTGAGTTTTCTTTATCAAGTGATACATTCCATCATATATATTCATCCACAATTGATTCAGATAATGATAAATTTTTATAATAATAGGATTATAGGATAAGAAAAAGATAATTATACCACCGATAAAAACAATAGATTGTCCTTCCATGCTAACAGGCCATGATGGTATAAGCAAACGCATCACTCTAATCCAATAAGTATGGAAAATATAAATACCTCCTGTTTCTTGTCCAATATGAGATAAGACCATTGAATGAGTCGGTAAAATTTTTAATAGACAGCATGAAATCACAACTGTCAAAACACAATTCAATATTCTTATTATCATACCTGTAAGTAATGAGACATCATAATTCTGATATGGACTATCATTATAAAACAATGAAACTCTCATTAAATCGTTTTGTGTTAAATAAATCATCATAAAAAGAATAGCCAATATAATCATCCAAGAAAGTTTAAATGATAATTTGTCTTTAACCAATTGAAGATGGTGAGGTTGACAATGATATCCACCTAAAAAGAAAGGCAGATACACAAAAAATCTAATAATAACATCATTTTTTATAAATGGAAATACGCTAATAATCAATGCCATAATCACTGATATTATCATATGGAAAGGTATTTTGATGATATATTTTAAGAAAAATCTATAAAAAAACATCACTAATAAAAACCACATTGACCAAGATGGGTTAATCACTGAGAAATCAGTTGATCCAGTTAATATATTCTTGAATGTATATGCTAAAAAATTAAAAAAGAAATATGGAAAAAAATAGTTTCTTATAGCAGTATGATGGGCTTTCTGATCATTTTTAGAAAAATAACCTGATACAAAAATAAAAGCTCCCATATGAAAAACATATATAAATGCATAAATTCCTTTTAAAATATAATTATCATCAATATAGCTTTCCAATACATGTCCAATAACCACACATATGATTAATAATGCTTTAAAATTATCTAGCCAAGCATTTCGTTTTATTTCACTCACTTCAATCACCTTTACATATTATTTATTTTATAGAAAAACAAGATGATTTTGACATCTATCTTGTTTCAATTTGACCTAAAATCAACTGGTCAATAATACGATCTGTTGATTTTCCATCAGTATATTTAAAATTCTTTTTCACAAAAGATTCTACTTTTTCTAGTTCAAAATCCTCTTTTTCCAATGCATCTACCAATTGTTCAAAAGTTCTCACAATTTTTCCAGGAACCATTTCTGAATATGGTTCATAAAAACCACGATCTGCTTCATACTTCATTCTATCAAAAGCATAAAATAACATTGGCTTATGGAACAACGAAAACTCATAAATAACAGATGAATAATCAGTTATCAAAATATCTGTAATAAAGAGCATATCATTAATTTCTCTAAATCCTGAAGCATCAATAATAACATCTTTATATTTTTCTGGAATTTGTAATGGCGTTTTAACAAATGGATGCATCTTGATTAACATAACACTTTTTGTTTTTAACAAATAGTCACCAATCAAATCAAAATCTATCATATCCATTGGAAAAGATGCTGTTTTCGCATTCACCCCTCTAAATGTTGGTGCATACATGATGACCTGAGAAGCCTGTCGACATTGCGGAAAATAATCTAACACCTGAGGAACGATTTTCTTTTTATATTCTTCATCGAAGAAAATATCCGTTCTTGCAATGCCAATAGGCACAATTTTTTTCTCATCCATGCCAAAAGCCTCAGCATAATGTTGAGCCGATAATTCACTACTAACAGTCATATATGTATAACATTTATGAACATGTGTATCAAATAATGGTGCTCCAGGTTTTCCAATTCTTTCTAAACCAACTGTCTTAAAGGCACCACAAGCATGCCATAATTGTATAACCTTTACATGATCCAAAAATTTAACAAGATAAATTTCTGGTTGGTAATCATCAACAATCACTATATTAGCTCTTGCAAGTTTGTATGTAAAAGTAAATTTTTTCAATAAAGAGCGATATGATTTAATACTATCTTTATAAGAAAAAGAAATCTTAAATTGTTTATCTATTCCTCTTTCCACCATACGATCATAAACAAATTTTTCATTACCACTAATAGAAGATCGTGATGACGAAGTCAATAAAATTCTGTTTCCATGAGGCGAATTAAAACATTTGAAAAAATCAAACATTTTCACAAAAGCCCATTGTCTTAAATTTTTCAGTTTTGTTTTCATGATTTTTTTTATTTTTTTTCTTAATGTCAATGGTTCAGGTGGTTTTTTATAAACAATCTTTAAATAATATGATAAATTATCCTGATCAATTTGGCTTTCTACATGATAATAATGTTGTGGTTCTCTATCAAAATAAGCATGGTATTGATTTGTCATATGATATGTATTTTCTTGAATTCTTTGAATAAGTTCTTGTGTTGGATGCACTTCATGATTCTTTTGTAAACTATCAACTCCTACTAAATACCAATCTCCACTATGAATAGGATATTGATGATCTAGAGACATTAAATTAAATGAAATAACAAATTGATTTTTATTCCATTCTATATGAGCTATTTCTAATCTATCATTTGTAATATAATCACGTATCAAAAATTTCTCGATTTTTAATTCAGGATTTGTATTCTCCCCTGATATTTGAACTATAATACGTTTAATTTTTATATCTGTAATTATTAAACTTTGTTTATTATCCATTTTAAAACTCCTTTTCATATTTTTAACAAATACTTAACAATAAAAATACCATTTTCTTTATATTTTTTCAACTTCATTTCAATTTTATTTCATATAACCAATCAGTATCAACATTGTATTCATCAACTATATATAAAAGGTTGTTGACTATTTTATCAACAACCTCAGAATATATTCAATATGATTTTCTTTTTTAAATATGTCTTTTTATATACCTAATCCATGTACTTGGCTTTAAACGATTTAGCTTTCTTCTCAATTCTTTATTTTCCTGACGTAATTCTTTGATCATTAAACCACGTTCATATTTCTCATCAAAAGTTATTTGTAATCTTTGTTGTTTTAAAATCAGTTCACTCTTGATATTCCCAGGTGTTGCAACAAGAATTTTAAAATGATACATTTCATGTAAATCTAATGCTAAATAGGACATTTTTTCTGCTTTATCTAATCTTGCATATATATCTCTAGCATTTGTCAATAAACGTAAGATCATATCAAAAATAGGCT
Organism: Massilimicrobiota sp. mt181; assembly: GCF_055420065.1. NCBI lineage: Bacteria > Bacillati > Bacillota > Erysipelotrichia > Erysipelotrichales > Erysipelotrichaceae > Massiliimicrobium > Massilimicrobiota sp. mt181. The sequence goes on along the minus strand of NZ_JBVAYN010000004.1, from coordinate 136,299 downwards.
TTTGTTCTTCATTAGAATAATTTTCAAAAACTGATATCTGCTTAATCAAATCCGCATATGCTATATAATACCCATAAACATTTTGAAAACTTTCTTTTTTTGTCATAATTGAATTATGACGATATCTTCTTTTGAAATAGTCTTTATGAATATAACCAACTTTTTTTGATAAAATCATATTCATAATGGTGAATGCATTATCTTCATGCAACACCCCCTCATGAAAACGCAACTGATGTTTCAAGATATGCTCTCTTTTCATCAATTGCAAGCATGCAGAAGCCTTAAACTCATCATGCTCGCACATTCTTTGGAACAATTCAATACCAGTACAAACATTTGGATAAACACCTATCCTGTGATACTGATTAACCAAATTCTCATCAAGACTATCTATATCATCACTAAAACATGATGCATCAAAGAAAACAGAATCAAGATGGTTGTTTGAAGCAAATTCATAAGTTTCTTTAAGTGCATGACTATCTAAAATATCATCCCCATCCATAAAATAAACATATTCCCCTATAGCTTCCTTAACACCATGATTTCTCGTTGCTGATAAGCCCATATTTTCCTGATTAATGATAGTGATTCTTTGATCTTGTTTAGCAAATGTTTTCACAATATCAATTGAATGATCTAGCGAACCATCAATAATACAAATAATTTGAATGTTTTTTAATGTTTGAGAAACAATACTTTCTAAACAATCTTTTAAATACTTTTCAACATTATATATGGGGATAATCACTGATACTGCACAAGAATCAGTAAAGCTTGCTTTTTTGATAATTTGATAACAATCTTTTATTTTCTTGTTTTTTTCTAAAAGTTGTGATTGTTTGAGGATATATTTTTGTCCTTTTACAAAATAATAATCATTGATATTGATATAAAATGATTCTGGATATTCTAACAAATGCATGGATGTATATTTTTCTTCTCCTAATGCTTGAATAATTTGTTTTTTAGCTTCCTCATGATGTGTCGTCTTTAAACAATAAACAGTACTTGATAAAGCAACTCTAACAAAACATCTTTCAACTTCTGTATAAATACCTCTTGTCTTTAATTCATCATAAATAGCTTTATAGGCATCAATAAAACAACAAGGATGTTTTTCTTTACGACTTTGTGTATTATTCTTTAAACCCACACGGTAATTCACAAAATCAGCATCAATCCATGTTATTCTTTCTGCTATAGCCATGGCTGTTATTGTAAAGAAAGCATCATTTGTGTTGGGTATAGATTGAAAACGTAAATGTTCATTGATTACAAAATCTTTTGAAAAAGCTTTTGTCCAGGGAGCAGGTGATGTCAGACATAAAATATCATCTGGGAAATCATGGCGATTAAAGACATCCTTTCCTTCTAGCTTCTCTCTTCTCAAATAAGTCGAAACCTCAATATATTCTCTTGTTTGTTGATGATATTGTCTTGCTCCAAAAAGAACAATTTGTGCTTTCGTTTCTTGACCACGTAAATATATTTTTTCAAGCATATCTTTTTCAAAAAAATCATCTGCATCTAAAAAAAGAAGATATTCCCCTCGAGCTATATCTATAGCTTTATTGCGAGCAACTCCAGCGAACTGATTTTGCTGATGTAAAACAATCATTCTGGAATCCTTTTCTTTGTATTCATGCAAAATATCTAAAGACATATCTGTAGAACCATCATCAACACAAATCACTTCAAATTCTTGTAAAGTTTGAGAAAGTAAACTATTTAAACAATCTTTTAAATAATCCTCTACATTATATACTGGTATAATCACTGACACTTTCACACACATAAACTGACTCTCCTCAATTTTAGAATTAACAACTTCATGTTAAAATATGCGTATGAATTGAAAATGAAACTTATGTTAAGTTTATGTATAGAAAAACAAGATGAACTATTTTTCACCTTGTTTACACATTTTGATATTTACGTTTTTTAAAAACAATAGCAAAAGTTGCCCAGCCAACAGTTGATAAAATAAGACCCACTTTTAATCCTGGAGTCACATATCTGAGTTCGATTTGATGCTCTCCAGCCTCTAATGGAATTCCCATATACATTGTATTGACACGATATAAATCAACTTTTTGACCATCCACATATGCTTCCCATCCTTTATTGTAAGGGATGGTTAAACATAATAATTTATCTTTTTCTAAAGAGATAGTCCCTGTCACCTTATTTGTTCCTATCTCAATATTTTCTAAGGTATTTTCTTTGAGCTTTTCAACATACTGCTGATAATACTCCATTGATTGATAAATAATCTGCATACCTTGAGCTTGATATGTTCCTGTAGATGGAAAAGTAATGGTAATTTCTGTTGGCCCTTCTTCAACATATCCCATATTTAAAAGATACTCAGTTGTTCCTTCATAATAAGAATTATAAGGCGTTCTGACAACAAGAGTTCTTTGCGTGTGATTGCGATTATTTGATACCTTAACGTTTACCTTATCACGTCTTGCTGTGGGCGTTAAATATTGAAGATTCGCAAAATAAGTATAAAATTCTCCAGCTGCCTGCTGTGGAATCTTAATCTTTAATTTTGCATTTTTTTCTTTAACAATCCATTGATCTCCTTGTACTTCCATCCCTTGCCAATCTGTTATTTCATAAGATATCTTTTGACTGGATAATTGAGGAGAAGCAGTGAATGATGAAGAACTATCATCATTGATGACAGCCATTTGAAGAAGTGCTTCCTGCTTTTCTATAGCAGATAAAGATTCATAAGTTTGTAAATCCATCGTCTGATCATAGGTATACCCTAACGGCAAAGCATATTGATTTTCATAAAGCTTCAATTGATCCTTTTGCTGAATCAATGTATAACCATAAGGCACATAACCTTCCTTTTCATCAGGCGCAATAAAATATTTTGCTGAAGCCAAAGTATTTAAAAATGTACGATAATCCACCCCAGTATACGCTGAAGATAAAGCATTAACATTCAACATTTCTTTAAAAAATTCACTGACATAACCATTACCTAAACTATAAAAGAAAGTTAGTGAACTATGATGAGACTGTAAGCCTGCATTACGCATCCATTTTTCACCGAAAGAAACTTCATCAATACGATAAAACTCTGAATTATCAAGTAGCTCTTCAAAACTATCATAGCGCGTATGTGTCAAAGTCTGATAACCTTTAGAAAAAGGATGGAACTCATTAACATAATGCATATAAGGTGAATCGTATTTCAGTCTGGCAGTCACACAAACATTGATAATCACTAAAAATAAAAGAGAACAATATACAAACGATTTAATCGGTAAATGAAATTGCTTATGACAGATCATAGCAATCAATAAGATAATCATCATAAGAACTAAAAAAGCAATAGAAATGAGATGTGTTTCCAAAAATTTTTGAGGAACATATAAAATAATTCCAATATAGACAAACATAATAACAAATAAAGTCACGAACTGATAAACCTTTAATGTATAAAGCTTTGGAAAGACACATACAATAATATAAGCAAGTAACATGGAATAAGCAAAAATCCAACGATTTGTAATGTATGAGAAACCATTCATGACAGATCCAAAAAAAGGCATACACAGACCAATTGTCAAAACAATAAATGCAATCTTCAAAGAACGATGTTGTTTATCTAAAAACAACATAATTGTTGTAATAAAAATAAGTGATGTATACATTGTCTGACTCCAATATTGTGCAGAATGAACGGACATATTAGAAAAGAAAATTTGAAAATAATAACGCAAATGATAAAACAACGGAATATAAACATCACTTTGACTTCTAGAAGTTCCAAAAAATAAAATCAATACTGGTATCAGTATAACAGCTGACATCAGAACTCCCATAACTCCATATAATAAAAACTGTCCTAATCTCTTTCCAATATTTTTTATATAGTGATCATGATGATAGTCAAAAAATCTTATGATACAGTAAATGACGACAACCATACATAAAATATAGAAAAAATAAAAATTACTTATAACTGATAAAAAAACACTAAAAACAAATAATATAGGCGAAGACTTTCGATATATTTTCTCAACACCTATCAATAATAACGGAAGATATATCATTGGATTGATAAAATAAGGATGTCGAACACTCGCAACGAGTGCATATCCACAGAAAACATAAACAATAGCCCCTAAAATACTATAAGCATAGGCATGTTTCATGTAACGACAATACCAAATAAATGTGAATCCCGCTAAATATAGACGTAATATTATTAAAAATTCATATAAATATTCACAATAACGGGAAGGGACAAAAATAGATAATAAATTCAATGGATCACCAATACAATAATAATGCAATGTAGAAATAATATCGGCTCCATATCCCATTGCAAAATCCCACATTGGAAATTCAAAATGAGTGACTATGTATCTTAAATATCTTCCAAAATACATTAATGCATTATAGTGTTGAACAAGTCCGTCTTTAGTCTCACCAACCCATATAAATGATTTTTTTGCTAAAATAAATGAGATAAACACTCCTAGACATGTCAAAAGGAAAAGACCTGTATAACATAAATAAGGATGCTTAGAAATCCATTGTTTAATGTGCTTCATGGTGTTTCCCCTTTGATTGATAAATTTGTTTAATCAGATAAACAGGTCTGTTTTTAGATTCTAAATAGTTTTTAGATAGATATTGTCCTAAAACACCAATACATAACAATTGGATTCCCGCTGTTAAAAGTATTAATGATGCTAAGGTTGGAAAACCAGCAACAGGATCTCCCCAAATCAATGTTTTAATAACAATCGTTGCTAGAAAAACAATAGATATTAAAAAGAAAAGAATTCCTAAAACAGAAGAAATCACAAGTGGCACTGTAGAAAAGGCAACAATCCCATCAACGGCATAAATAAATAGTTTCCAAAAAGACCATTTAGATGTTCCAAAAGCACGTTCCTCTACCTGATAGGGCATATAATAAGTCTGAAATCCGACCCATGAGAAAATACCTTTAGAAAAACGGCATTTTTCAGGTAGTGAAACAATAGCATCTACAACCTTTCTTTTCAAAAGTCTAAAATCACTGGCAGATTGAACAAATTCTACTTCTGTCATTTTATTAATTAAACGATAAAAACAATCTTTGAAGAATGTCAATATTTTTCCTTCATGACGCACTTCCTGATATGCAGCAACTTCATCAATATTAGGATTATTCTTCAAAATATCTAACATTTTTAAAATATACTCTGGTCTCTGTTGAAGATCCGCATCAATAATTGCAACGTAATCTCCTTGTGAAGACTCTAACCCTGCTAATAAAGCTGCTTCTTTCCCAAAATTTCTTGAAAAATCGATAACTTTTATTTGATAGTGACTTTCATCTGAAATCTTTTGTAACTTCTTTAAAGTCTGATCTTGACTTCCATCGTTAATGAAAATCAATTCTGTTTCCGGCATAATTCCCTCTAAAACACGTGTACATTCCTGATAAAATAAAGGGACATTTTGTTCTTCATTATAACATGGTATAACAATAGATAATAACATTTTCTTACCCCTTCCTTTGAAAAACGAAAAACTTACTGATAATATAATTTCCAATTAAAACAATAACTTGTGTTTCTAATTTGGCAATAACTTCTTCCTGTCCAATTATCTCATATAAAACGAAGACTCCTCCGACTTCTATAATCATTGTCAATAATCTGGCTCCAATAAACGAAACCATTTCTTTCATCAGTTCTGCCGTTGAGTGACAATGTGATTGAAATACAAATATTTTATTTGTTACATAAGCAAATAAAATAGCACAGATAACTGAAATGATATTGCTTATATTCACTTCAACATTCATGATTTTACATAACACTGTAAATACAATTAAATTCACTGCTGTTGTACATCCCCCAACAACAATATATCTTAAAATTTCCTGATGATATAAATTCTGTATTTTCTTCATCAATCCATTCACAAAAACTCTTCCTTTCCCCTTTAATTAATTGGCTTTAGTCCAATATTCGTATGGAAGCATCTGCAACCATTTTTTCTGAATGCTCTTCAATTGGGAAGTATATAAATTCAATGCATCATTTTTCTTTGTTTGCTGTAAATCTGATATATTTTCAACAAGATCCGTAGGAATTTCTCCTGGCTTATAAAACGTCCCAAAATAGTAAAGTTCAGAAGCTCTTTCTTTTTGTTTATATATCTCTGTAACAAAACGATTAGTCATTTTATGATGAATATGACCATATTCACCCTCTGGATTATGTGTCACAATCATATCCCATGCCTGATAGTTCATCACTTTTGTAATATCTTTCATCATTTCTTTTTTGATTGTTTTCCAATCATCTCTTTGACCATTTCTTAAATCATAATATGACAAAATAATTCCTTTGGCTCCCAAACATTTTAATGCATTCTTATATTCTTGTTTTCTTGTTTTATTATCGCCATTTGTCAGACATACAACAAACCATTGACCTTCGGCCAAATGACCACCACCCCATAATGTTTCATCATCTGGATGCGCAACAATCATTAATTTTTTTGTTGAAGAAATGCCAGCTTTTTTTAACATTTCATCTGTAATATATGGACCTTTCGCTGATAGATTGACCTTCTTCACTGTAACTTGAACCGTATAATGAAGACTATCAATCGTAACTGTCACTTTCGTATTTCCCGCTTGTTTTGCAGTAATGATTCCATCTTCAGATACACTGGCTATACTTTCATCCGAACTCATATAAAAAATTTTTCCAGTTTTATTATTTAGAAAAGAAATCTTATCTTTCAAATGATATTCTTCTTTTAATTCCAGTTTGATACTTTTAGGGACTTTCCATTGAATATCATCTTTTGTGAGAGGAGATTTTTCAACTTCCAGATTTATTGAATCCATGATTTTTCCATTCTTTACAATACTGATAGAGACTTGACCATGTTTCTTTGCGAGAACTTTCCCTTGATCAACAGTTGCTATTGTATTATCAGATGAAGCCCATTCAAGCTGTGCTGGCTCATTGGTAATTTCATCTATAGCAGATAATTGTATCTGCTCATTTTCTTTTATCTTCTTCTGATATTTTTTTTGAATACAATAAGTATGTGGTTTCACTTCAACTTCTATATTCTTTTTCTTATTTGAATCTTTTATCTTAACTTCAATATTTGTTTTCCCTTCATGTAAACCATATACTTCTCCATTTTTTGATACTGAAATAATCTGATGATCATAGTTATTAAATTCTATATTTTTCTCATATTTTTGATCTTGCGCTGTCGCATGAATATCTTTTTTTTGATCAGTATATATAGAAATTTGTTTCTCATTTGATGGTATGTTCACTTCAGCATTTTTTAGAGAATAAAAATCATAAATGAAGTATAAACCTATAGCCATAAAAAAAATTGTCAAAATAACAATGAATTGTTTATTTAATAATTTCTTCACTTATATCCTTCCTTCCACCAATGAGTATAGAGCAAAGATTTGTATAAGTTGTGTACATTATGAAATTTATGTCAATTTCTTGTAAAGAAAATGTAAATACAAAAATCATGAAAATATTTTTATAATTTATATAATATCAAAAAATAAAAAACAGAGATGTGGACTATCATCAGACAGCTACTTCTCTGTTTATTTGATTTAAAAAAGAATGAAATTTTATTTTATAAATGAAATATTCTATCAAAAAGACTAACTTTGTGATTAACTAATAATCTCTTTTCAAATTTATCATCACGTTCTTTTTTCTTATCGGCATTAGATAAACCATTATAGTAATCAACATATTCTGCATAGTGATCACAGACTTCATCGACTTCACCATACTCTTTTAACATACCGCCTTCAATCCACATAGCCGTATCACAGAATTCTCTAACTTGTGCTAAAGTATGAGAGATAAACACAATCGTTTTACCATTATCTTTCAATTCAGTCATTTTATTTAAACATTTTTGAGCAAAACCTTTATCTCCAACAGATAAAGCTTCGTCAACAATAAGAATATCAGGATCCAGACAAAGATTTATAGAGAATCCAAGTCTTGATTTCATACCACTCGAATATTTCTTAACAGGCTGATATAAGAAGTCTCCAATTTCTGCAAAATCAATAACACCTTGCTTAATTTCTTCTATACGTTTTTTTGATAACCCAAGCAAAGCACCTTTCAATTCAATGTTTTCCATACCAGTTAACTGCATATTCAAGCCTGTATTAATAGCAATCAAAGCTTGTTCACCATTGACAATCATTTCACCTTCATCAACTTCACTAATTCCAGCCAAAATGACAGACATTGTTGATTTTCCAGAACCATTTGTTCCTAAAACACCAACAACTTCTCCTTGAGGAATCTTAAAATTAATATCCTTAAGCGCATAAAATCTTTTATCATTTGTGTGTTTTTTATCTTTTGATTTTAAACTATATATCTTAGACACATGTTTAAATTCTATTGCATATTCTTGATTCATCTTTACACCTCTAAATTAAATCAATAAATTTATGTTTAAATTTATACATCATATAACTACCACATATCAAAAGCACAAATGTAATCACCCAGAAAATAATGATTTGAGTTCCAAAAGATGCAATACCTTGATGATAAAAGAAACAATCTCTATATCCCTGAACAATATAGTCTATCGGATTAAATTGCATCAAAACACTCAATAACCTATGCTTTGATAGTTTTGAAGGTGCCCAGACAATTGGTGTTAAATACATCAATAATCGCATACAAGCTAATATAAGCTTTCTCGTATCACGTGCTAGCATATTCAAAACTGATGTAATCATAGATAATGATATTGCAAACATAGATGCACAAAATAAATAATAAATTAATCCTAACCAATGAATATTAGGATAAAAACCAAAGAATAAAAACAAAATAACCAATACAACCATCAAACACAGATGATTAAATAATTCTTTCAAAATAACTGTTGCAGGCAAAATACTCACAGGAAACTTCATTTTTGTAATCACATTGACTTTTGAGTAGATGGCATTACATCCATTTGTGATACAAGGAGATACATAGAACCAGACAACAATTCCACCAAGTAGCCAACATATGTACGGTATTCCATCTTGCTCTGATCTTCCTGTCATAATGATTCCAAAAACTAACCAATATGTCAAAACTTGAATTGTTGGGTTTGCAAAGTTCCAAAATAATCCTAGTTTAGAATCACGCATATCCGCCAATAACTCATATTTTGCAATCGAATATATTCTAAATAAATTCGTAAAATTTTCCTTGAGAACATATCTTAAACTTTTAAACATGCATAATGAGCCTCCTTCTTCATGTGATAAGCTTATATACTTATACAACAATTCCCTAAAAAATGCAATTATTTTTGCATCCAAGACTCATCGTGAGGATCTTTTTTCCATGCTTTTAGTTTTTCTAAGTCAGCAGCTTCAATATAATCATGATCAACAGCGACCTGAATTAAAGTATCATAGTTTGTCAATGTGTGGAAACTACATTCTTTAGCCTCAAAATTCTTTGCAGAATCGGCTAAACCATACGTAAAGATGGCAACCATTCCTAAAACTTCACATCCTGCTTCTCTTAAAGCATCAACACATTCTAATGATGATCCACCAGTTGAAATTAAATCTTCTACGACAACAACTTTCATTCCTGGTTTCACAATACCTTCAATACGATTATTTCTACCATGAGATTTCGCTCCACCACGAACATATCCCATTGGTAAATCTAAAATATCTGCCACTAAAGCTGCATGAGCAATCCCTGCAGTTGCAGTTCCCATTAAACATTCACATGATGGATAATGTTCTTTCACTAAATGTGCTAAACCTTGTTCAATATCATTTCTCACCTGTGGATAAGATAATGTCAAACGATTATCACAATAAATTGGTGATTTAATACCTGATGCATAAGTAAAAGGCTCATTTGGTCTTAAAAAGACTGCTTGAATATCTAATAAATCTTTTGCTATTTTCTTTTCCATAATTCTCTACTCTCCTTGAAATTGTCTATAAACTTCTTTATATGTTGCAACTGGATCATCAGCATTTGTAATTGTTCTTCCTACAACAATATAACTTGATGTTAATTCTTTAGCCATTGCAGGTGTTGTCACACGCTTTTGATCATTGACACTATCACTGGCAAGTCTAATTCCAGGTGTCACTGTTAGAAAATCCATACCTAAATTTTCATGAATAATTTTTGATTCTAATGGCGAACAAACAACACCATCTAATCCAGCTTCTTTAGCATTCTCTGCCCATTTTAAAACAACGTTTTCTAATGGTTCATGGATCAACAATTCATCATCCAGTACTTTTTGATCTAATGACGTTAAGCATGTCACAGCAATACATAAAGGACGTTTCTTTCCAGCACTTCCTTCATTTAAACCTTCAATGGCTGCTTTCATCATCGCAATACTTCCTGATGCATGAACGTTAACCATGTCGACATCCAATTTTGCTAACTGTCTCATTGCACTTTTAACAGTATTAGGAATATCATGTAATTTTAAATCAAGGAAAATCTTATGCCCTTTTTCCTTAATCATCTTAATCATTTCTATTCCTTCACCATAGAAAAGTTCCATCCCAATTTTCACATATAGCTTTTCATCTTCAAACTTATCTAAGAAATTTTTCACTTCTTCTTTTGTCTGAAAATCTAAAGCAATACAAATTCTACTTTCGCTCATAATTCTCCTCCAAGACATATTTTTATATATTATACCACAATATCAATATTAAAAAATAGCTTTTTTTCATTTCCTATTAACGTCTTCACTTTTTTCATATTTTTAATCATACAATTGACCATATGAGCATCTGACTCATTATAAATTTAAATACGTTCTCATGACAGATTCATATTATACAATTCATGTGGAAAAATTGTGAAGTCGCTTTTTTATATGTATTGATTTAAGTTTTTTTGCAATTATTGGAATTAATGATATAATAAACAAGAAATCATTGGAAAGTGGGGTTTACGAATGTCGCGTTCGATTGTAAAACAGGCTTCAATTCTTGCGGTAGCAGGAATCCTGGTTAGAATTATTGGGGCTTTATATAAAAGTCCATTAACTGCTTTGATTAGTGCTGAAGGTATTGGATATTATTCAATGGCTTATAATATTTATGCCTTGATATTGCTTTTATCATCTTATAGTATACCAACAGCTATTTCAAAACTGATTGCTGAAAAACTGGCTTTACATCAGTATAATAATGTTCAGAAAATTTTAAAATGTTCATTTATTTATATTTGTATCATTGGTGGGAGTGCTTCTATCATCGCCTTTTTCCTGGCACCATTTCTGGTCACAGGACATTCTGTCTTACCATTAAGAATTTTATGTCCGACTATTTTCTTTTCTGGGTTATTAGGGGTTTTTAGAGGCTATTTCCAGGCCCATCAGACAACATTTTATACATCTGTATCACAAATTATTGAACAGATTTTTAATGCAGGGGTTGCTATTGGATGTGCCTATTTATTTATCCAACCATATATGCAAACAGGTGGTAGTGAATTAGCTGCAGCCGGAGCTGCTGGTGGTGCTGTAGGTCCAGGTGTCGGTGTTCTTGTTGGATTAATCTTTATGATGATCATGTATTTAAAAAACCACAATCATTTAATCATTAAAGAAACACCTGATGATTATGAAGATTCTTATCAAGATATTTTTAAAATGATCATTCATATTGTGACACCTATCATTTTTGCAACATGTGTCTATAATCTAATTACAGTCATTGATCAATATATTTATTCTTTTGCAATTGGTACCGACCCTCAATCTGCCACAATGTGGGGTGTGTATTCAGGACAATATATCGTATTACAAAACGTACCTGTTGCTTTAGCTTCTGCTATGTCAACTGCCTCTATACCAGCTATATCATCTTCATGGTCATTAAAAAATTATCGCGAGACAAGAGAGCATATTCGTTCAGGTATTCGCATCACAATGATGATTTTAATCCCTGCTGCAGTTGGTATGAGTGTTTTAGCCTATCCTATCATTGGTTTGCTTTTCCCACAGGAAGAGACATGTGTTGTTTCAACTATCATGCTCACAATTGGAAGTCCAGGCATTGTTTTCTTTGGTTTATCCACATTAACCAACGGAATCTTGCAAGCTCTTGGTGAAGTCAATACCCCATTAAAAAATGCAGCTATTGCTTTAATTTATCATGTTGTTATTACAATTGTCCTTTTGATTTTTACACCTTTAGGTTTATATTCATTAGTCATTGCCAATTGTTTATATGGTTTACAGGTTTGTTATTTGAATCAGAAAATGCTTCGTAAAAAAACTCGTTATAAACAAGAGATGAAAAAGACTTATATCTTACCTATTATTTCATCTATTCTTATGGGAATCGTTGTTGCTATTGTATACTATGGATTATTTGCCTTAACAAGAAAAGTGCTTATCCCACTTATTTTCGCAATCGTAATTGGTGTTATTGTTTATTTTATCATTATATTCTATTTCTATTCAGATCACCCAGAAGAGCTTTCTTCAATACCTTATGCTAATAGAATCATATACAAATTAAAAAAACATAAATAGTCAAAAAAGCTATTGTTATATGTCTATCATATAACCAATGCTTTTATTATTTACAGCTATACACTTCTATGAATATAATAACCGAATAATACCTCATATTTAAAATAAATATAATACTTTGTATACAAAAACAGAAAGACAAAATATCTTTCTGTTTTTTCATTGATCTATTGAATTATTCACCAACAGCACACATAATTTCTCCAGTGACTGCAATTTCATCTTCAACCTTTGCTTCAATAGCCGCAAAGTAAATACCACCTTTTTCTTTTGTTAAAGTGACAGTCATTGTTAAAACATCACCGGGAATGACTTGTTTTCTAAAACGTGCTTTATTAATTCCAGCAAAGAAAGCAATCTTGCCTTTGTTTTCTTCTTTAGAAAGCAATAACACACAACCTGTTTGCGCTAATGCTTCAATAATTAAAACACCTGGCATCACATGTTTTTCAGGGAAATGCCCTAAAAATTGCATTTCATTAGCTGTTACACATTTTCTTCCTACAATTGTTTTCCCATCTTCACTGATACTTTCAATACAATCAACAAGTAAGAATGGATAACGATGAGGAATAATTTTTTGAATATCATTAGAATTATATAACATATTTAGTCCTCCCATTTTTTGAAAATCAATGATGCATTATGTCCACCGAATCCAAGAGAATTGTTCATTGCATAATGAATATCTTGTTTTCTACCTTCATTTGCAACAATATCCAAATCACAATCTTCATCTTTGTTTTGATAATGAATTGTAGCTGGGATATAACCATCCTGTAAAGCTTTCACACAAATGACTGATTCTAAAGCACCACTGGCTCCTAATAAATGTCCTGTATAAGATTTTGTTGATGACATGGCTAAATGATAAGCATCATCACCAAAAGCATATTTTACAGCCAATGTTTCTGTTTTATCATTTAAAGGTGTAGATGTTCCATGAGCATTAATATAATCAATATCAGATGGTTGTAAAGAAGCATCTGCTAAAGCCTGTTTCATAGCTTCTCCACCACCACTTCCATCAGATAATGGTGCTGTAATATGATAAGCGTCACAAGTTGCTCCATAACCAACGATTTCACCATAGATAGTTGCATTTCGATCCAAGGCATGTTGTAACTCTTCTAAGACTAAAATAGCTGCGCCTTCTCCCATAACAAAGCCACTACGATCTTTATCAAAAGGAATAGAAGCACGATTTTTATCATCACCTGTATGCAAAGCTTTCATAGAAGCAAATCCTGCTACAGATAAAGGTGTAATAGAGGCTTCACTTCCTCCAGCCAACATAATTTCTTCATATCCATCTCTAATTTTATGGAAGGCTTCTCCTATCGCATTTGTTCCTGCTGCACATGCAGTGACAATAGAAGAAACATGACCTTTTGCTCCTAAATCAATCGCAACGCTTCCTGCAGCTAAATTGATTAAAGTCATAGGAATAAAATATGGGGAAACTTTTGATGGTCCTCTATTCAATAAGCTTTGTTCAGCTTTTTCAATAGATTCTACACCACCAATACCACTACCAATAATAACTCCAAAATGGCTCTTATCCATTGTTTCTAAATCTAATTTTGCATCTTCTACAGCCTGTTTAGCAACAACTCTTGCAAATTGAGTAAAACGGTCATTAAATTTTAAATCTCTTTTTGTAAAATATTGTTCAAAATCAAGACCTTTCACTTCTCCTGCCAATTTCACTTTATAATCACTTGTATCAAAATGTGTAATTTCATCAATTCCACATGTCTGATTTAAAATACCATTCCATGTTTCTTCAACAGTATTTCCAATTGGAGACACAGCTCCCATTCCTGTAACAACGACTCTTCTTTTCATGTTTTTCCTCCCTACATGACCATTCCGCCATCAACATTGATCACTTGGCCTGTAATATATTTCGCACTATCACTTGCTAAAAAGTATGCGACATTCGCAACATCTTCTGGTTCTCCCATTTGTTGCAATGGAATATTTTTCAAAATATTTTCTTTTGTATCATCACTTAAAACATCAGTCATCTTTGTGGCAATAAATCCTGGTGCAATGGCATTAGCGCGGATATGACGTGGTGCTAATTCTTTTGCAACTGATTTTGTTAATGCAATAACCCCTGCTTTACTAGCTGCATAATTAGCCTGTCCAACATTACCAATGATTCCAATAACACTGGCCATATTAATAATAACACCAGATCTTTGTTTCATCATAATACGAGAAACAGCTTTAATGGTATTGAATGTTCCTTTTAAGTTCACATCAATCACATCCATAAATGATTGTGTATTCATCTTTAATAATAACTGATCTTTTGTAATTCCTGAATTATTCACTAAAACATCAATAGATCCAAACTTTTCTAAAACAGCTTTCATCATTTGATCCATAGCATCATAATCAGTAACATCACCTTCATAAATCATAGCTTCAATACCATGAGCACAACATTCTTTTTGTACTTCTAAAGCTTCATCTTGATTTCCAATATAATTAATGGCAATATTGTAACCTTCACTTGCAAATTTTAAAGCAATGGCTCTACCAATTCCACGACTGGCACCAGTAATTAACGCTACTTTACTCATCTTTTAACGCTCCTAACATTTGATTTAAACCTTCAATACTATCTACACTATAAACTGGAATACTTCTATCTGTTTTCTTAACAAAGGCACTTAACGCTTTTCCTGGTCCAATTTCTACAAAAGCTTCTACACCTTGAGCAATCATATATTGAATAGATTGATAGAAGTAAACACTTGATTTGATTTGTCGAGTTAAAATATCAATAAGATCTCCATCTTCTTCTTTTCCTGACACATTATAAACAACAGGAATTTTTGTTTCATGAATATCATATTTTTCTAGCTCTTCTTTAAGTTTATAAGATGCTTCTTCTAATAATGGAGAATGGAAAGCTCCTGAAACTTTTAATGGAATGACACGTTTTGCGCCAGCTTCTTTTAATTTTTCTGAAGCAATCTCAACAGCTTCTTTTGTTCCCGTAATGACAATTTGTCCAGGACAATTGTAATTGGCAATTGTGACACCATCAATAGGTTCAATCACTTCTTGAATCTTCTCAGCATCCATTGCTAAAACAGCTGCCATAGATGTTGTTCCAGCTGGCAAAGCTTCACTCATAATCTGACCACGATGTCTGACAATAGAAATTGCATCCTGTATGTCAAAAGCACCTGCATAAGCTAAAGCAGAATATTCTCCTAATGATAAACCTGCAACATAATCAGGATGAATACCTTGAGCTTCAATCACCTTGGCAATGGCTAATGATGTTGTTAAAATACAAGGTTGTGCATAAGATGTTTCATTTAAAACATCTTCAGGTCCTTCAAAACATACCTTTTTCACATCAATATCAATATGGGCCTGATCAAAAACATCTCTAGCTTCTTGAAATTCATCATAAAACGCTTTTCCCATGCCTACATATTGGCTACCTTGACCGGCAAAAATCATTCCTATTTTCATAGATTCTCCTCCATTTCTTCTATATACTCCTGAATCACTTCATCAACATGTTTCATCTCATGAATCCTTGCAGCTTGACTGCCTACAAAAACAAGACCATTATCCACATTTCCTTTAACACTTTGAATCAATGCTTCACTGATACAATAAGGTGTATTTTCAGGATTACAAGGAATCATACAATGCAAACAATTCTTCATACAAATGTTTCCTGTTTCTCTTGTTTTCTTTACAAAATCATTCACAATGGCACGCCCTGGCATTCCTGCTGGACTAGAAACAAGCTCGATATCTTCTGCTTGACATTGAATAACCATATCTTTAAATTCCTGAGCTGCATCACATTCATAAGTGGCAATAAATGGTGTGGCAATCTGTACACCAGTTGCCCCCTGTTTGATCAATTCAGCAATTTTCTTTCCTGAATCAATACCTCCAGCAACAAAGATGGGAATGGTCTTTTTATATTTTTCTTCCCAAGACTTTAATTCTTTTTTGACATCAGCTAAGATTTCACTTAATTTCTGACATGTATGTGATAAAAGTTCATCTTTTTTAAAGCCTAAATGTCCACCAGCTTCGCTACCTTCAATGACAATGAAATCAGGTGTATATTGATAACGTTTATCCCATACTCTAGCAATTAATCTGGCAGCTTTCCCACTCGATACAATCGGTGCCAAAAGGGCCTTTCCCTTAGCAAATTTAGGCAAATCTAATGGTAAGCCGGCTCCTGAAATAATCGCATCACATCCACTTTCCAGTGAAGCTTTCACAAAATCCTCATAGTTTTGACTGGCAACCATGATATTAACACCAATCAAACCATTTCCTTGAGCAATCTCTTTAGCACGTCGAATATGATCTTTTAAAGCCTTGCAATTCACAGCAACAGGATTTTTTCTAAATCCTTCATAATTATAGCCTGGATGGGCAGCACTGATCACTCCCATGGCACCACATTTAGCAACAGCACCAGCTAATGATGATAAGGAAATTCCAACACCCATTCCACCTTGGATAATAGGAAGTTTCATGAAACGATCTTGTATTTTTATCATTGGATTTCCTCCATGACTTTTTGTAAGTTTGCATAAACTTGTTTTGTAGATTCCATCATTTCATCAAGAATCTGTTGCATTGGTTTTTTCTCTTTAACCATTCCGGCAATCTGTCCCATCATGACAGATCCTGTTTTCACATCACCAGTTTGAACGGCCTTTCTTAAAGCTCCTAATGTTAATTTTTCTAGTTCTTCACGACTTTCAAAATGTCCTTCAAGCTTTAAATATTCTCTGGCCATCTGATTCTTTAAAATACGGACAGGTGTATTCACACTTCTTCCTGTAACAACAGTATCTGTATCTTTCGCTTTAATAACAGCATCTTTATAATTTTCATGAATTGGACATTCATCAGCAACCAATAAACATGTTCCTACTTGAACACCAATAGCACCTAAGCTTAAAGCTGCCATCATACCACGTCCATCAGCAATACCACCAGCTGCAATAACGGGAATATTGACAGCATCAACAACCTGTGGCACCAAAGCCATTGTTGTCATTTCACCAACATGTCCACCAGATTCTCCACCTTCAACAATCAAAGCATCAGCACCAGCTCTTTCCATACGTTTGGCTAAACCTACGCTTGGTACAACTGGAAAAACTTTAATACCGGCAGATTTCAATTTTTCCATATATGTTCCTGGATTTCCAGCACCAGTTGTCACAACATGGACACCTTCTTCTACAATGACATCAATAATCTCACTGGCATAAGGATTCATCAACATGACATTCACACCAAATGGTTTATCTGTTAACTGTTTACATTTTTGAATTTCTTCACGTGTCTGAGTGGCATCCATTGATCCTGTCGCAATAATACCTAAACCACCACTGTTAGAAACACAGGCTGCAAAAGAAGCTGTCGCAATGTTAGCCATGGCTCCTTGAATAATGGGATATTTAATATTTAATAATTCATTTAATAACACTTTATTGTCCTCCTACATTATCAATTAAAGTTGCTCCATAAGTTAATCCAGCACCAAATCCAACTAAAATCACACGTCCATGTTCAGGAATCAAACCTTCTTCTTTGGCCATGGCATAAGCAATTGGTATACTGGCAGCAGATGTATTTCCAAACTCCTGAAGATTCATATAAAATTTTGAAATATCAACTTTCATTTTCTTCGCTACATGATTGATAATACGATAATTGGCCTGATGTGGAATGACTAAATCTATATCATCAATCGTTAATCCTGACTGCTCTAATACATTTTCAATAGATTCTTTTAAAACTCTTATCGCAAATCTAAACACATCATTTCCTTTCATTGTTAAAAAATGTGTTTGTGGTTCACTGTTTTGTAAATCATGTATTAATGGTAAACCTTCAGTATGTAACACTTGTTGAAGATCACCTTCACTATTGGCATAGTGATAAAGCTGTGTTTCTCCACGTCCTAAAACCATCGCTCCTGCGCCATCCCCAAAAAGAACACATGTTGAACGATCGTTCCAGTCAATCATTTTACTGATTGTTTCACTACCAATGACTAAAATATGATGATAACGATTTAACAAATCACTGGCAATCTGAAAAGCATAGAGAAAACCACTACATGCCCCATTAATATCAAAAGCAAAGATTGGGCAATCATTTAATCCCAATTTAGCCTGAACAAGACACGCTGTTGAAGGTGTCATACAATCAGGTGTCATTGTTGCAACAATAATGACTTCAATATCTTCCTTTTGAATATGTGCATCTTCAATTGCTTTTAAACTGGCTTTATAAGCCAAATCACTTGTATTTTCTGTTTCACTGACATAACGTGATGAAATGCCTGTTCGTTGAACAATCCATTCATCACTTGTATCAACTCTCTTTTCTAAATCAAAATTAGATATTTTCTTTTCTGCACTGACATATCCAGTACCTAATATTTCTATTGAACTCATGACATACTTCCTATCTTACGAAATTTCTGATAACGTTTTTCTAATAATTCTTTTTCCTTTGTATGTGTTAAAACATCTAATTCCTTTAATAAATATTGATCAATATTATCTAATACAAGTTTTAAATCATTTTGCATACCACCTGTTGGTTCTTTGACAAGATAATCAGCAATTCCTTTTTCATATAAATCATAAGATGTTAATTTCATCACTTCTGCTGCTTCCTGTACACGACTATCATCTTTCCATAAGATACTTGCAAAACCTTCAGGTGATAAAACAGAGTAAATAGCATTTTCCAACATACAAATACGATCAGCAACACTGAGTGCTAATGCACCACCACTGCCACCTTCTGATAAGACAATACAAATAACCGGTGTTTTTAAATCTGAGAATGTATATAAACATTCTGCAATAGCTTGAGCCTGTCCCCTCTCTTCGGCTTCAATTCCTGGATAAGCCCCCGCTGTATCCACAAAAGTAATAATTGGGCGATGAAACTTTTCTGCTTGTTTAGCAAGTCTTAAAGCTTTGCGATATCCTTCTGGATTGCACATTCCAAAATGACGATTCACATTTTCTTCCAATGTCTTTCCTTTAGCCTGCGCAATCACTGTAACCGGCATATTATGAAAGTAACCAATTCCCCCAATAATCGCTTGATCATCTCCAAAGCATCTATCCCCATGTAATTCATAGAAATGATCAAACAATCCTTCAATAAAATCACTCGCTTTTGGACGTGACGGATGTCTTGCCAGTGTCACACGATCCCAAGCTGTTAAATTATGATATGTTTCTTTTGTCAGAGCATCAATCTCTTTTGATAATTCATCATGTTCACTTTGATCTTGAGTTTGAGCTCTTTTGGCTTGTAATTCTTTTATTTTTCTTTCATTATCTATGAGGCTCATAATCTTCCTCCATGTAACTTTAATAAATCTGAAATCACATTCTTTAAATCATGTCTTTGAACAATCATATCAATAAAACCTTTTTGAAGTAAAAACTCTGCTGTTTGAAAACCTTCAGGCAATTCCTGTTTGATTGTATCCTGAATCACACGTTTTCCGGCAAACCCAATTAAAGCCTGTGGTTCAGAAATAATAATATCTCCTAACATTGCAAAGCTGGCACTGACACCACCAGTTGTAGGATGTGTCAACAATGCAATATATAAACCACCCTGATTAGAAAAGCGCTTCAATGCGGCACTGATTTTGGCCATCTGCATTAAAGAGTCAATACCTTCCTGCATTCTGGCTCCACCACTTGTACAGCTAATAATCAGTGGTAATTTTTTACGCATGGCTAATTCTACAGACTTACATATCTTTTCACCAACAACTTTTCCCATGCTTCCCATCATGAAACGAGAGTCCATGACACATAAAACCACGCGTGTCTGATTGATTTTTCCTACTCCACAGATCACTGCTTCATTCATTCCTGTAGACATTTGTGCTTTTTTCAGCTTTTCATCATAACCTGGAAAATTCTCAGTGTTTTGTGAGCGTTCTTTTTCTAAATATTCTTTCCATGTCCCTTCGTCAATCAAATCACGAATACGTTGTCTTGCACTAATTTTCATATGATAGCCACATTTAGGACAGACATAATCATTTTCAATCAATGAAAAATAAGGAATAGATTCATGACAATGATCACACTGTTTAAAAATATTCTCTGGAATTTCTTTTTTTTCTTTAACTTTATGTCTTTTTAGCCATGAAGAGAATTCTTTCAATTCTTCATTTCTTTTTTTAAACAATTGATCCATTCTCTTTCAACTCCTTTATAAATGTTTCACAGAAACTTGTATCGTATTTTCCTTCGATAAATTCTTTAGAATGAAGGACATAATAATGAAATTTGGTATTTGTTGAAATACCATCAATAATCACTTCACTTAAAGCTGCACGCATTTTTTTAATACATTCTAATCGTGTAGGGGCAAATGTAATCAATTTTAAAATCATGGAATCATAATAAGGTGAAATTTCACAACCACTATACATGGCACTATCCACACGGACACCTCTACCTCCTGGCAAATGCATAAATGTGATTTTTCCAGGTGTAGGTGCAAAATCACGATTCATATCTTCAGCGTTAATACGGCATTCTAAAGCATATCCATTTTGATGAATATCTTCCTGCTGATAAGGGAGTTTATGTCCTTCAGCCACCTTAATCTGTAACTTCACTAAATCCACACCACAAATCATTTCTGTAATAGGATGTTCTACCTGAATACGCGTATTCATTTCCATAAAATAATAATTTCCATGTTTATCTAATAAAAATTCAATTGTTCCAACACTATTATATCCAACATGACGACAGGCCTTTAAAGCATCTTCAAATAATCTTTGACGCACATCTTTCTTTAATATATGGCAAGGAGCTTCTTCAATCATCTTTTGATGACGTCTTTGAAAAGAACAGTCTCTTTCATATAAATGAATGACATTACCATGCTGATCTCCAATGACCTGAACTTCTATATGCTTTGGATTTTCAATCAATTTTTCAAGATAGACATCATCATCTCCAAAACAGGCTTTGGCTTCTGATTTGGCATTTTGATACTGTGTTTCGAACTCTTCTTCATTATTGACAACACGCATACCACGTCCACCGCCACCATTGCTGGCTTTAATCATGACTGGATAACCAATATCTGCTGCAATCTGTTTCCCCTGTTCAACAGTTTCAACAACTTCCTTAGACCCTGGAATAACGGGAATACCTGCTTCTTTCATCATTTTTCTGGCTGCTGATTTGTTCCCTAACATATCAATAATATCAGGGGAAGGTCCAACCCAAATCAGTCCACATTGCATAACCAGTCTGGCAAATTGACTATTTTCACTTAAAAATCCAAATCCAGGATGAATCGCATCACATCCTGTATTACAAGCTGCCTGTATGATGGCATTCATGTTCAAATAAGAATCATTTGCTAAGGGTCCACCAATACATACAGATTCATCAGCAAGCTGAACATGTAAAGAATGCTTATCAGCTGTTGAATAAACAGCCACTGTCTGAATCCCCATTTCTTTACATGTACGAATGATTCTGACTGCAATCTCTCCACGATTAGCAATTAATAATTTTTCAATCACATTATCACCTTACCCTATCATCATCAAAGTCTGATCATATTCAACAGTTTCACCATCTTGCACTTCAATAGATAAAACTTTTCCAGAGACAGTTGCTTTGATTTCATTCATGACCTTCATCGCTTCAATAATACAAATTGTATCTCCTTCTTGAATCATATCTCCTACTTTGACATAAGGTTCTTTTCCTTCACCACTAGACTGATAATATGTTCCAACAATTGGACTTTTGATTGGTGTCCCCAATTTTTCTTCTTGTGTATTGTCTTCAACAGTTTGTTCTACTGTCACAGGAACAACCTGTTTAACTTCTACATCTTTTTCTAATGTGATATGTAAATCACCATCAGTTAAATCCATCTTAGATATTTGACTTTCTTCAAACATCTGCATAATTGATTTAATTTTTTCAGTATCCATATCCATTCCTCCTTAGAAAAATAAGCTAAGTGAAACCTTAGCTTATTGTTTAGATTCAATTAATTTCACAATATCTTCTACAGTTACTAATGCAGCTAATTCTTCATCAGAAATTTCAACATCAAATTCTGTTTCTAAATCTAAAGATAATTCAACAGCTGCTAGAGAATCAATTCCTAAATCATCTTTTAAATTTGATTCTAATTTAATTTCATCTCCATCAATATTTAAAGATTCTACTAAAGCATCTTTTACTTGTTCAAACATGATATGTCCTCCTATGTGTTTACTTAAAAATTTTTATATTCTTACTTCAAATTTTTGAAGTAATGTTACTATACACCTCTTTTTCTTATTTGTAAATAGATTTTCCATATTTTATTTAAAAAATTTTATATAAATTTTTTTAAAGTATTTAAATATTAAAAAAATAACTTACTCCTAGAAGTAAGTTATTCATGACTAGATTCAAATTGTGATTGATAAAGATTAGCGTAGAAGCCACCTTTTTGAAGAAGTGATTCATGATTTCCAAGTTCAACAATATCTCCATCTTTCATGACAATAATTGTATTGGCATCCTTGATTGTAGAAAGTCTATGTGCAATGATAAAGCAAGTTCTACCTTCCATCAGCTTATCCATACCTCGTTGAATCAAAACTTCAGTTCTCGTATCAACTGATGATGTCGCTTCATCAAGAATTAGAATTTTTGGATTTGCTAAAAAAGCTCTAGCAATTGTTAATAACTGCTTCTGTCCTTGAGAAATGTTATTTGACTCTTCATTGATGACTGTATCATAGCCATCTTCTAATGTATTAATAAAATGATCAGCATAAGCCAGACGACAAGCTTCATACATTTCTTCATCCGTTGCATCCAGTTTTCCATATTTTAAGTTTTCTCTAATCGTTCCACCAAATAACCATGTATCCTGCAAGACCATACCAAATAAACTTCTTAAATCACTTCTTGCCATATGTGTAATATCTTCACCATCAACAAGAATATGACCACCATTCAGTTCATAAAAACGCATCAGCAGTTTGACAATCGTTGTTTTTCCAGCACCTGTTGGACCAACAATTGCCACACTTTGTCCTGCATGAACATGCATTGAAAAATCATGAATGATTGTTTTTTCAGGTGTATATCCAAAACGAACATGATCAAACGTGACACTTCCCTGCATCTTTTGAACTTCATCATGCCCAACTAATACATTGTCTTCACTCATTTCTGGTTCATCTAAAAATTCAAAGACACGTTCTGCTGCGGCAGCTGTTGACTGTAATTGATTCATGATCTGAGCTAGCTGCGTAATAGGTTGATTAAACTGACGTACATATTGAATAAAAGCTTGAATATCTCCAATTGTAATCATTTGAGATGTCGCTAAAAAACCACCTAAAAGACAGACACCAACATATCCAATATTTCCAACAAAGTTTGTTAGTGGCTGCATCAATCCAGAGAAAAATTGTGATTTCCAGGCTGATTCATATAAATCATCATTATATTTTTCAAACTGTCGAACTGAACTTTCTTCTCCATTAAATGCTTTGACAACCTGATGTGCCCCATACATTTCTTCAATATGTCCATTGACATTTCCTAAACTTGTTTGTTGAGAAATGAAATATTTCTGACTTCTTTTCATGATTTTAGACATAAAAAACATAGAGACTGGCAAAACACATAATGCCAATATAGTCATAGGAACGCTGATGGTTAACATCATGATAAAAATACCAATGACAGTGACAGTTGAAGTAACAATCTGTGTTAAACTCTGATTCAATGACTGAGCAATCAAATCCACGTCATTTGTGACACGTGATAAAGTATCACCACTAGAATGTGTATCAAAATAACTTAATGGTAAACGATCCATCTTTTCAGAAATCTCTTTTCTAAAATCATAAGCAACTTTTTGTGAAATACCTGAAGTTAAAAATCCCTGTACATAGTTCAATAAAGCACTTAATAAATAAATACAAACTAAGAAAATGAGAATTTGAAAAATAGCCTCAAAATCAATACCACCAGTATGTGTGACCTTAGCCATAATACCTTCACTTAATTTATCTGTTGCTTGAGCTAAGACCTTTGGTCCAAAAATAGAGAAGACTGTTGAGCCACCAGCAAAGATAAAAATGAAAATAAATTTAATATAATAAGGTTGAAGATGTGCAAATAATTTCTTGATTGTTCCTTTAAAGTCCTTAGCTTTTTCGGTAGACATTCCTCTACCACCCATATGTCCTCTAGGCATTGGCCAATTCCTCCTTTGAAAGTTGTGAATAAGCAATCTCCTGATAAACCTGACAGTTTTTCATCAATTCATCATGAGTACCTTTTCCAACAATTTTTCCATTATCTAATACGATAATCTGATCTGCATCCATAATAGAAGCAATTCTTTGTCCAACAATCAAGACGGTCTTTTTTGTTTTTTCCATTAACTGACTTAATTCTTTTCTTAATGTCGCATCTGTCTTAAAGTCAAGTGCTGAAAAACTATCATCAAAGATCAGAATTTCAGGATCCTTGGCTAAAGCTCGTGCAATCGCCAGTCTTTGTTTTTGCCCACCAGAAACATTAGTTCCACCTTGGGAAATAGCTTCATCTAAACCATGTGGTTTCGCATCCACAAATTCTTTTGCCTGAGCAACTCGAATGACTTCATTTAAATCTTCATCACTGGCATCAGGTGCACCATATTTCAAGTTAGAACGAATTGTTCCAGAGAATAAGACACCTTTTTGAGGAACTAGACCAATACGTTCTCTTAAATCATGCTGATAAACCTCTTTAACATTGACACCATCGACAAGCACTTCACCTTCACTGACATCATAGAAACGTGGAATCAAATGAATTAATGTACTCTTTCCTGATCCTGTTGAACCAATAAAGGCTGTCGTTTGTCCCGGTTTTGCGACAAAGCTGATATGACTTAATACGGCTTCCTGTGCTCCAGGATATTGGAAGGATACATCTTTAAACTCTACCATTCCTTTTTCTTGTTCGTGGAATGCTTCAGGCTGTTTAGGATCTTGAATTGTTAAATCTGTTGATAAAACTTCATAAACACGATCAGCAGCAACACTGGCACGTGGAATCATAATGAAGATCATGGCAATAAACAAGAATGACATAATAATTTGCATTGCATATTGAATAAAAGCCATCATTTCTCCAATCGCAATATTTCCTAAATCTAGTTGTTGAGAACCCACCCAAACAACTAAAACAGTCGCAAAGTTCATGATAAACATCATAATTGGCATTAATGTCGCCATAGCACGATTGACAAATAAGTTAACCGTTGTTAAATCATTATTGGCTTTATCAAAACGTTCTTCACTATGTTTTTCATTACCAAATGCTCTAATGACTAAAACTCCTGTTAAATTTTCACGCATTGTTAAATTTAATTTATCAATTAAAGATTGAATGATTTTAAACTTAGGTAAAACAACTTTCATCAAAACAATGATGACAGCAGTAATGACAATTAATATCATTAAAATAATCCAAGTCATTGATGATGAATGTGTAAAAGCTTTAATTAAAGCTCCAATTCCCATCATAGGTGCAAACAAAACAATTCTCAGCAGCATAATCATTAACATTTGCACTTGTGTAATATCATTCGTTGTTCTAGTAATTAATGAGGCTGTTGAGAATTTATTAAACTCACTGTTAGAAAAACTCTCAACTTTTTCAAACACTGCTTTTCTTAAATCTCTCGCAAAGCCAGATCCAACACGTGATGATAAAAAGGCTGATGCCATTGCAGCAAGTGATCCTATCAAAGCAATGCCCAGCATCTTTAATCCAGATTGGAATATATAAGCCGCCTGCATCTGATCGACATCTGCTCCTAAAGCTTCATATTCAGTTTTGACACCATTTCCAGCTGCTACCAGCATTGTTGACTCACCCATTGTCTCAATCTGACTGTCAATCTGTTGTGTCATCTGGTTTCTTGTCTCTTCATCCATCATCGCAAAAGCCTGATAGACATCCATTCCCTCAGGTAAATTTTGGAATAATTGCTGATATTCAGCAGAATTTTCATCCATACTATCAATAGATGAAACCATCAGCATAGGCTTAATCAATGCACTTTCCAACTCTTTTGTCTGTTGTTGTGAAAGATCATTAAGAATATAAGCATCTTTCAATTTTGGAAAGTCTTTTTTTATGTTATCTGATAAATCTTCATATGGGGTATAAGTATAACTTGATTCAATAGTATCTTTTTGCTGTTCATCTGCAAAAATTAATAAATGTTCAAAAGTTTCCTGACTATATACTTCAGCAATTGACGTATCAAATCCCCCAGCTTGGATCCCATTTGTCACTATATCACTCATATAGTCTGGCAAGGCCAATTCAGATTGTGACTGAATAAAAACACAAGCAATACACAAAAGTATTGGCAACCAGAATTTATAAGCAAACTTGCGTAACTTAATCACTTGATTTCCTCCTTTAAATTCTTTTTGATTTTTCTGATCACATTTAAAACAGCATCATAATCATCAATCGTCATATTTTGACAGATAACATGATGAATATGATCAAAGTCCTGTTTCAACTCATTCATGATTGTTTTTCCAAAATCAGATAAAACAATCTGATAATTTCTTTTATCGTCTGGATTCATTTTCTTTTCAACAATTCCCATGTCAACCAGACGTCTTATTCGAACTGAAAGAGTTGCTTCAGTAATACGAAGTTCTTTAGCAATCTGTTTTTGATTCACTTCATTTTTTGAAATAAAGGAAATCAAACGCATCTGTTCAATCGTTAAATGATGACAACTTTGCATGGTCAATTTTTGAACCAATTTATGAACTTCGCCCACTTCTTCCATCATCTTTCTAAAGTATTCATATTCCATAGCATACCTCCTTCGAATAAATGTAACTCCCATTATAGTTAGTGCACTAAGTATTGTCAAGAAAAAAACAGTTATTTCCATAACTGTTATTCTCTTACTTCTCCATGACCATAAATCTTATATTGATAAGATGTCATTTCTCTTAATCCTAGTGGTCCTCTCGCATGCAATTTTTGTGTACTGATTCCTAGTTCTGCCCCAAAACCAAACTGTCCACCATCACTAAAACGTGTAGAAGCATTATGATAGACACAGGCAGAATCAATACTGCTCATAAAGAAATCTGCTCTCTCTTTATTTTCTGTAATAATGGCTTCTGAATGTTTAGTAGAATATTGATAAATATGTTCAATGGCTTCATCAATGCTGGAAACAACTTTCACAGCCACAATATAGTCATCATATTCTGTCGCATAATCTAAAGAAGTGGCCGGAATGCAAGGAATGATTTTTTGAACTTTTTCATCACCACGGATCTCCACTTGATTTTCAAAAGCCTTATACATCAAAGGCAAATAAACATCCGCAACATCCTGGTGTACCAAGATGGTTTCAATCGCATTACAAACTGATGGTCTTTGTATTTTCGCATTTACACTGATATCTATCGCCTTTTTCATATCCGCATCTTTATCAATATATAAATGACAGTTTCCTGCCCCTGTTTCAATAACTGGTACAGTAGCATTTTGAACCACATGTGAAATCAATCCAGCTCCACCTCGTGGTACGACAACATCTACATAGCCATAAGCATGAATCAATTCATCAACCATTTCTCTTCCACCATAATCAATAAGCTGAACACATTCAACAGGTAATATATTTTTGATAGCCTCCTGCATCAGCTTTGTTAAAATACGATTAGAATACATTGCTTCTTTGCCACCTTTTAATATACAGACATTAGAAGACTTGATACATAGGCAGGCAATATCCACTGTGACATTAGGTCTTGATTCATAAATGATACCAAATATCCCCATAGGGACTCGCACCTGTTGTATCAATAAGCCATTAGGCCTTTTGATTTCTCTGATGATTTCTCCTATTGGATCCTCTAATTCAACTAACTGCAAAACATCTTGCGCCATAGCCTGAATTCTTTTTTCATCCAGTTTTAAACGATCAATCATCGCTGAGGACATACCTTGTTGCTTCGCATTTTCAATATCCTTTTGATTTTCTTGAATAATATTTTGCATCTGATCAAGAAGCGTTCTTGAAATCTGCATTAAAGCCTGATTTTTTGTTTGGGTATCTATTCTCATCATCTGACGACTGGCATCCTTTGCCAGATGCAGTTGTTTTAAAAGTTTTTCATTCATGGTTTTCATCTCC
Source organism: Massilimicrobiota sp. mt181 (assembly GCF_055420065.1). Classification (NCBI taxonomy): domain Bacteria; kingdom Bacillati; phylum Bacillota; class Erysipelotrichia; order Erysipelotrichales; family Erysipelotrichaceae; genus Massiliimicrobium; species Massilimicrobiota sp. mt181. The sequence goes on along the minus strand of NZ_JBVAYN010000004.1, from coordinate 107,409 downwards.
TAACAATACCATATTATTCACATGAATCACTTCATCATAGTCATGACTCTTAAGTATGTTTTTCATTTCCTGACTATTATGACCCTTAATTAAAGAAATTTCAAAACTTGTATATTGCACAATCCCTTTAGCAATCTTTTCTCCCTGTTTGTTGAGAACGTCTACAACCTGCCCAGCAAAAAACTGTCCCTGAACATCTAAAATACCAGAAGACAATAAGCTTTTATGCTGCTTGATTGCCCGACATGCGCCATCATCAATAATCAAACTTCCTTTCGATTGTGTACGATAGGCAATCCAATGTGCTCTTGCTTTCATATGTCTACCACTTGCGCCATTGAACCATGTTCCTTCTTCATTTTCATCAAAAATATGCAATAAACTATTTTCCTTTTGTCCATTCACAATAACCATATGTTTTCCATAATCATTGACAATCTTGGCCGCTTTAATTTTGGTAGCCATTCCTCCCGTTCCAAGCTGTGAAGTTGAACCAGATGCCATCTTTTCAATATTTTCATCCACGCGATCAACATATTTTAAAAACTTTGCTTCAGGATGTACATGTGGATTAGCAGTATATAAACCATCAATATCACTGACGAGAATCAACAAATCTGCATCAATCACAGGAACCAGTAAAGCAGCTAATGTATCATTATCTCCAACTTTAATTTCTTCAACTGCCAAAGCATCATTTTCATTGACAATAGGAATCACACCATATTTCATCAAAGCATTCATTGTATGCGAAAGGTTTAAAAGTCTCTGACGATCATCAAAATCACCATGATTTAATAAAACCTGTGCACATTTTAAATGAAACAATTGAAAAAGTTCTTCATAAATTTGCATCAGCTTGGCCTGCCCAATAGCTGCCAAAGCCTGCTTTTGTGGAAGTGTTTCAGGCTTTCGTGACAATTCCATAAACCCCATTCCAGCACTAATAGCGCCAGAAGACACAACGACGACCGAAAAACCTTTTTCAATCAGTTTTGCTATTTGCATAACGAGATATAAAATTTTTTGTTTATCAATATAGCCAGTTTCCTGACATAATGAAGACGATCCAATTTTAATAATGATTCTTTTAATATTCTTAGTATTCCTCATGATAATCCTTTCTTATTTCCTTATAAAATAAATATTTTGCAATTTCAAATCTTCCTTTAAAAATACCAATATATAAAAATAAAGATGTCACAATACAAAACAGCATCAAAACATCATTCAAATGTCCAATCCATAAAACAATACAACCCGTGATCATCCAATAAAAAGCATGTCTTAAAATATATAAAAGATAAAGACGGATATAATCTATAATATGATATTTCATTAAACGAATAGAATAATGAATACATTCACTCCATGAAAATTCTTCAAGTTCCATTACATAAGGAACTGGCATAAACAATGTTGTTAAAAAGAGATAAATAATAATACATACAATCAAATTCATAAACAGGAAAGCATTTTGTAAAATAGGCTGAACATATTCAAACTGTGGTATAAAATATTCCGTTTGAATAAACGCATTTCCTAAAGAAGCAATCCATTGTACAGGAAGTTCAGGAATCAGATTCCTTATTGTTAATAATGATGGAAGAAAACATATCAAAACACTCAATAAGATAATCGCTTTACGCATCAGATATGCTGGAGCTACTCTTGGGAAACAGAAAACGCCATTCAATGAATCATGATAATCCAAAACTGGTTTTTCTTCATCAACCAGTTTCATTGCACATTTGACATACCCATGACCAATAGGTGATAAAAACAAAGATACAAAAAAGGAGAAAAGTCCACTTCTTAAATATTGAGCCAAAATACCTACATAACCAACATAGAAAAACTCTGGAATAATGCTTGTTTTATATTTTCTATAAATCTGATCTGCTTTTTGTCCAATCCATTGAATATTCATAACTTCCCCCCTTTTTCGTTATTGAAGATATTATACACAAGTTCTTAAAATTTGTAAAACTGAAAACAATCTCTTTAGATGACTACAATTATCTTGCAATAATAAAAAGAAGCTATAATGATTCTTGATTATAACATCAAGTTTTCATTATAGCTTCATTAAAGATTAATTCAATCTCTTTTTGATAAAGTATGCACCAGCACCTAATGCAATCATACCAGTTACAACATAAAGACCAATAACACTCTGATCTCCAGTTTGAGGAGTTTGAGCTGTTGTTTGTGTACTTGTAGTACTTGTTGGAGAAGTTGTTGTCTGTTCATTAGGTTTTGGAGTTGTTGAATCTTGAGGATTCTGTGAATTTTGTGTTTCTTCAGTTTCTAAATCATTTCTAAAGTTAACTGAAGCCACTTTTAATTCCTCAGCATCTGTTAATCCATTAGCGAACATTTCGCTCATTCTCTCACTTGTCACTACTTTTCCATTTTCCACAATGACAAGTCCACCAGCCCATTTTTTATCCTGAGCTACTTGATCTTGTGCATATTCCAGAGCTGTTAATACCCATGATGCAAAATCCGAAGTATTCAAATAAGGCGTATGTCCACCAATAATACCTGTAATTCCATGTTCTTCAATATAGTTAACTGATTTTTGAACACCATCAATCCAACTTTGAAGTGATGATAAGCTAACAGTCGTTCCCCCTAAATGAACTTGTGCTCCTAAAGTATCACCACTATATAAGATGTTGTTTGTTAAATCTGCTAACTGTCCACCACCTGGTGTATGTTCATCTGGAATTTCAACGAACTGGAATTCGTTTCCAGCAACACTAATCTTTTCCATATCACTGATTGTTTGAACATCAAACAATTCAACAAGATCTTGGCCAATCATATTGTCTGCAACTGTATCTTTTTCAGTTAAAACAGTATGTGGTTCATTTTCAGGCCAGATAAGTGTTGTGATTTCTTTTAATCTTTCATCCTGTGCAATCATGGCCAAGTTATTGACATGGTCACCATGATTATGAGTTAAGAAGATCTTCAATGATTCACATTTATCGCCAATGACACTCTTAATGACATTGTTAAGCGCATAAGAACCATACATATCAACATCAATCATGAAAGCTTCTTTACCATCTTCACTGACATAAATCATAGGATTTTCAAGATCTGTACCACGTAACATATACAATTGACCAGGACCTTGATTATCCATTTGAATCACAAAGAAATGACCATATTTTAAAGTATATTCATGTTGCATTTCCTGAGCTTCTTCATCGCTTAATCCCATCACAAGTCCTGTGATTGAATCATGAGCTCCTAAATCATATCCCCACCATCCATGAGAATCAATATGGAATGTCAATGTCACATTTCCTTCTTTACTTGTTGCAATGACATCAGAACCATTACTCTTCGTATAATCATATTTTAAATTCGTTGTTGGATCAAAATCATTGATTTGTTTCAATAATCCAGCAAGTTCATCAATATAAGCACTGTTGACTTCATTTCCCTTATTGTCAACAACAGTATATTGAGGATATGTATCCAACAATTGTTGAATCTGTAAAACATCAGTATAGTAGTTCATCATATTGTAATAGCTTTCCCCGGCAGCTGATTTACCATTGAGATAATCAGAAGCCAAATAAACATCTTTCAATTGAACGTCAACTGTTAAAGTTTTATTTGATTCATCTACAGTTGCTGTTAAATCAGTTGTATCAAGATGTGCTTTTAAATATTCAGAAACTTTTTGTTCTGTCTTGCTTCCATCAGCTTCATATCTAGGAATGATAACTGAACTAATGGCTTTATCATAAGAAGCAGTATCTGTTGCTGTATTAGTTTTTTGACTAGCAAATTCTAGTACTGCATCTTCTTGAGCTGTAAATCCAGGTCTTTTCCCATCGTGATTTAAGTCGCTTGCTTCTGAATAAAAACTAATTCCATTACCATAAGCTTTATTAGTAATATATTCATTATTTCTTACATCTTTCATCAATTGAACAAACTCTTTGACGTATTGTTTACCTATTTCTCCAAGAAGACATTGATCTTCTGTATTAGCTGTAGCTGCGACATATGGATTTGTATCATATTGTTGCCAACGATGTCCACTATAAAGAATTGGATTATCCATATCTTTAATAGCATTCCATAAATTATTAACACCATATTCAAATTCTTCTAATGTTTTAAGATTACCTAAATAAACAGTACTTGATCCCACTGAATCATCTGAAAAGATAATTTCTCTTTCATAATTAATTAATGCACATGATCCTTCAGTTTGACCAGGAACATCTACAACTTTCATTTTGAAATGTGTTGTTCCCAAAACATCATCTTGTTTAAATGTTTGAACCTCGTAATTTGCAGTCACTTCTGGAATACCAGCATAATCCTTTTCATGGATATACATAGGTGTACCTACAGGGATAACTTCCGTAGTCACAAATGCACCTGTATGATCTCCATGATTATGAGCAATAATTACTTGTAAATCTTTGTCAACATTAAATACTAATTCATCTAAAATACTTTTAAGATCTTGATTAAATGTTGTATTTGCTGATGCTGCACCATTACCACCATCTATCAATACAACTTCATTTCCATCAATAATTAAATACATTGATGAACAATTATTCATTCCTTGATTATTGAAACCAGCTGGATTTACAGCAGTCGCTTCATCAATGTGTAAAACACCTTCTTGAACTTTTGTAGCTCTTAATCCACCAACTTCATACCAATCTTCCAAGTTTGCATCTACTAATGCTGTTAAGCTATCGGCTTTGTTACCTTCCTCTAAGGAAATCTCTGAACCTTCTTGAACAGTTTGTACTTGTTCTGTTGCATAAACATTGTTAAACAATGCTGGTGCTAACATAGAAAATGTTAACGATAATGCAACAAACTTTTTTAGTGATTTTTTCATTTTTGCCCTTCCTTTCCTCTTTTCTGATATCATTGTACCAAATAAGTAAGCGCTTTTATATTTTTTAAAAAAATGTTTGTTTCTATATTTGAGACACTTATTATAATAAAAAAAACGTCTCATTTTTTGAGACGTATCGAGCTTATAAAAAGTGTTGAGAACATTGAACTGTAAGATAATCCATGATATACATAAGAATAAAATCATCATAATAACTACTCTTTGTTGAAGGAAGTTTTATATCATACTGTGTTGTATGATGATAGTCGTTTTTATGAGAAATCAGGACTGTCGATTGAGAATGGTTTAGTATTTGTTGATAAGTATCTCTATTGCTTTCAAGAAAACGACCAGAATAACTGATAATGATATGGACACCTTCAGGTACATCTATCTTGGAAGGATGATAGCTAAATTGAATAACTTTGACAGGAATACCTAAAATAGCCATATCTTCAATAAATGACTGACACAGCGCTAAAGGATAAGTTGCTCCATAAATATATATTTTTTTATATGTTTGAATTAAATCAACAACTTCTTGAAGCTGATGTGTAAAAGTTTCTTCTTGAAATTCAGCAGTCATCATTTTCATAGCATTCATACAGTTTTGAAAATCAAAATGAGCATTCTTTTCTTTTAATTGCAATGTCCTTGTTTTCATAGTGGATAAGAGTTGACTTTTAAAATTTCTAAATGATTGAAAACCTAATAAATGACAGAATCTTAAAATCGTATTTGTAGACATATGACAATCATCAGCCATTTTTTGAATACTTATTGTTTCAATCACTGATAAATGATTTAAAATATATCTTGCAATTAAATAATAATTATCATCTTTTAAATTATTCTGTTGTATTAAAACTATCAATGATAAAACTGTATTCATGAATTCATCTCCTTTATCATATGTTGATAAATATAATCATCTAAATGTTCTAAATAAAGAGGAGTTGAATGATAATATCCATAAGGAACTTTAATATTATGAAATTCCTGCCATTGATCAGTATCTGCTTCTCCAATATAAAACTTAATGAAAGGAAATTCATTGATTTTTTCAAGATTAAGCATGTGGGATGTGTTTAAACTCTTTTCATAAATACCTTGTATTCGCCATGAACTTTCCACCATAATGAATAGATCATTGGGATGAAAACGTTCAAGAATATCATAACATTTAGATAAGTCCCAACGATTCAACATCATAACATCACAATGTACCGAAAACAAATAAAAAATCATCTTAGAAAAAGATATAATTTCTCTTTCATTTCCATAAAACGCAATTTGCGATGCATGTTTAATTTGCTTTATAAAATCATCTATATTTTGACAATCAATGATATCATGAAGTGGTTCTACTGAATAAGACATATCCTGCGAAGAAATAAGCTTGATTTTGATTTCCTCATCCAGACTTAATAACAAATCCTTGAAGCTTGAATAACCACCTTGATGATAGAAACGATGTAAAGAAGCCTTAGAAATTCCAAGCTCTTCAACTACTTTTTTCACTTTCAAATGATTTAATGAATTCATATGCATCAACAAATAACGTGCAATATCACTATAATTACTTTCTTGTCCGCATAACTTCAATAATCGTTCATAGGTATACATGATATTTTCCTCCCCATTCCTTCAATATTATACTTGATTATGTAGAAAATGAAAAGATAGACATAAGAATATGATATTGATTTGTCTATCAAAAAAGAGAAGTTAAACAAAATTTAACTCCTCCTACCCTTCTTGAAATTGAGCATTATACAATTGACTGTAGAAGCCACCTTGAGCCAACAATTCTTCATGTTTTCCCTGTTCAACAAGATAACCATCCTTAATCACAAGAATCAAATCAGCATTTTTAATTGTTGATAAACGATGGGCAATCACAAAACTTGTGCGTCCTTTCATCACATTTTGCATTGCATCCTGTAATCGTTTCTCTAAACGGGTATCAACTGATGAAGTGGCTTCATCTAAAATCATGATTTGCGGATCTTTTAATAAAGCACGCGCAATTGTTAACAACTGCTTTTCTCCTTGAGAAATATTATTTGCCTCTTCATTGACAATTGAATCATAACCATCTGGTAAAGTTCTAATAAAATGATCCACATTCGCCTGTCTAGCTGCTTCAATGACTTCATCTTTTCTTGCACTCAAACGTCCATAGTGAATATTTTCATAGATTGTCCCATGAAAAAGCCATGTATCCTGTAATACCATTCCAAACATAGAACGCAGTTCCTCTCTTGGAATATCTCTAATATCTACACCATCAATGCGAATACATCCAGATGTCGCATCATAGAAACGTAATAAAAGACTAATCAATGTTGTTTTTCCTGAACCCGTTGGACCGACAATGGCTACCATCTGTCCACTTTGAATATCAATATTCAAATGATGTAAGACTTCTTTATCATGATACCCAAAACATAATTGATCAAATTCAACATGTCCTTTGACATTTTGAATAGTTTGTGGATGTTCAACTGGCTGTTCTTCCGTTTCATTTAATATTTCAGAAATTCTATGTAGAGCCGCAAAGGCTGATTGAATCTGAGATGACAGATTGCTTACCTGAGAAATAGGATCATTGACCTGCCAGATATAGCGCACAAAAGCCTGTAACTCTCCTACCAATAATGTTCCCTGTAAAACAAATAAACTTCCTAAAAAACCAATCGTTCCAATAATCATATAGGTTACCAGTGAAATACATGGTGAAATGATGGATGACATGAATTGTGCCTGAAAAGCATTGTGATATAAATTCTGATTAATATCTTTAAATTTTTCAATCACATCTTTTTGTTTATTAAACAATAAGATTTCACGATATCCACCATACATCTCAGTAATCGCCCCATTCAGATTTCCCACAGCATCCTGTTGCGCCTGGAATTTCTTTTGAGAACGCTTGACAATAACTTTAGTGATAATCGTCGCTGCTGGAATAATCAACAAGACAATACATGTCATCAGAATATGAATACGAATCATCATGACGATGGCTAAAATCAGCATCAGAACACCTCTAATGATTTCCGTCAAAGTTTGCTGGAGAGCATTAGACAAGGTATCGACATCATTTGTGATACGGCTTAATACATCTCCATACTTATGGTTGTCAAAATAGCTGACAGGAAGTTTTCTGATTTTATCCTGAAGGGCATTTCTTAAATCATGCATTGTCTTTTGAATAGAATTGGTCAGAGTCACGATTGTTATCGATTGAGAAACTGTTTTTAAACAGTAAAATCCCAGTAACATCATCATAATTTCAATCACACGCTGAAAATCGACTCCTGCACCTTCTACATTTTGCATAATATCCATTGCATTTTCCATCAATAATGATGTTAGCATTCCTTCAATCATTGGTGAAATCGATAAAGCAAAGCATGTCACAACAATCATAGCAATCGCTATAAAGAAGCCCCATTTATAAGGTGAAAGGAATGGAGAAATTTGATGAATGGATCTTTTGAATGTCTGCCATTTTTTATTCATAAGCCAATTCCTCCTCACTTAACTGTGATGAAGCAATTTCATGATAAATAGGACAAGTCTTTAATAAATCATGATGTTTGCCATGTCCTACAATCTGACCTTCATCCAAAACAATAATCTGATCGGCATCTTTAATCGTAGAAATTCTCTGTGCCACAATAAAAACAATGGAATGCTTGGTTTCATCTTTTAAAGCATGTCTTAAAACAGCATCAGTTTTATAGTCTAAAGCAGAAAAAGAATCATCAAAAATATAAATTTCTGGTTTTCTAATCAAAGCTCTCGCAATGCTTAAACGCTGTCTTTGTCCACCTGAAACATTCGTTGCACTTTCTGTAATCATTTCATCAAAACCTAACGGTTTTTGCATAATAAAATCATAACTCTGTGAGACCTTTGCAGCATGTTCTAATTCTTCTAATGATGCATCTGCTTTTCCATATTTTAAATTTTCCGCTATTGTTCCAGTAAAAAGCATAGCTTTTTGAGGAATAAACCCAATCTTATTTCTTAAATCATCAATACGATAATCTTTGATATCCACACCATCAATTTGAATACTTCCACTACTGATATCATAGAAACGAGGAATCAAATTAATCAATGTACTCTTTCCAGATCCCGTACTTCCAATAAAAGCAACAGTTTCTCCTTCATGTGCTTCAAATGAAATATTTTTTAATACTGGCTCTTCTCCATCTGGATAAACAAAAGTCACATCTTTGAAAATCACCTGATGTTGAGCAGTACGTGATGGCTTTGTCTGAGTCACAGTATCTTGAATACCACTTTGTGTATTTAATACATCCTGAATACGTCTAGCAGAGACTGCGGCACGTGGATACATCACAAATACATTACAAAACAGCATCATTGAAAACATAGCGTGAAAAAGATAATCCTGAAAAGCGATTAATTTTCCTACCTGTAGAGTACCAGCATCCACCATAAAGCTGGCTACATAGAAAATAAGCAGGGTTGCTAAATTCATCAGGAAATAAAAAATTGGCTGAGTCAAAAGCATAAGCTTAAAGATTCTTTTGGTATAACCTGTAAATTCACTATTTGTCTGATTAAAACGAGATTGTTCATAATCATCATTACCAAAAGCTCGAATAACTCTTAAACCGGAAAGATTTTCTCTGGTAATACGATTCATGTGATCTAAAGAGCGCTGCTGTTTTTGAGACAATGGTTCTGATATTCTTGCCACAACAACGACACCAATCACAATAACTGGCAATGTTGCTGCAATAATGGCAGATAATTCTAGTGATGTCTTCAAAGTCATGAACACACTGATAACGACCATAACAGGTGTCATTAAAGCAGTTCTTAATAAAACATTGACAAATAATTGAATCTGGAAAGCATCATTATTAGTACGTGTTATTAATGACGAAATGCCAAAACGATTAAATTCGTGTGGAGAAAAACTTTGAATATGAGTAAAAATATCATTACGCATATCTCTCGTAATAGAAGTAGAGATTTTTGCACAGCAGAATCCTAATATTATCGTCCCAGCCACACCAATGATAGAAATACCTATTGCCAAGAACCACATAGAGTATAAATACCCTTCATTTTGGGTTGTCACCCCATTATCAATCATATCAGCAATTATTGTTGGTAAACCTAGTTCTACCAAAGCAAAACCAAAGACGGATATCACATTTAAAACAAAAAGTTTTTTATATTTTTTGAGATAATGTAATATAAGTTTCATATTGACCTCCTTTTGACATGTGACAACATTATATAACAAATATCCATAAGAGTATAGGTCTATTTCATAAAAAAACAATACTCTCCTTTCAAGAAAGTACTGTTTCTATCAATCAAATCATCATTGTGATTGATCACATGTAAATGGCGCATCTTTTAATCTGATAAAGTATCCTTGATCATGGCTGCAAACTGGACAAAGCTGCGGTGCTCTCGTTCCTTCAAAAATGAATCCACAGTTTAAACACATCCAATAACATGGTGTATCCGATGCATAAAGTTGCCCATTTTCTAAAAGGGTTGCAAACTTTTCAAAACGATCACCGTGCGTTTTTTCTATCTCAGCAATATTAAAGAAATCTTGGGCAATTTTATGGAAACCTTCTTCTTTAGCAACTGTTCCAAAATTCTGATAAACATCTTCATATTCTTCATATTCATTATGTCTGGCACTCTTTAAAAGTGACAAAACATCATCATAGGTATCCACTGGATAGCCGCCATCAACGCTAATCGTTTCTCCTGTCAATTCTTTTAAATGATTATAAAAGATTTCAGCATGTTCCTTTTCCTGATTCGCTGTAAAATAAAAGACATCAGCTAACATGTGATAACCTTTTTTAGCGGCCAAACCACCTGCAAAAGTATAACGATTTCTGGCCTGTGATTCACCCGCAAAAGCACGCATTAAATTATCTTTTGTTTGACTATTTCGAAAATCCATATTCTTTCACCTCAAAAACAGTATAACCATTCTGTCATAAAATCATTCATCACGACTCCATTTCTTTAAAAGAATATGCATAATCATCTGTAAAATCATAATAATAGCAATCAGCCATAATATCCATGCAAAAATGCCTGTCATATCAATTTGAACACGTGCAAAGTATAATTGCTTACCTATTCCATATTGAGATGAAACAAAAATTTCTGCCATTACACCAACTTTTAAGCTTAAGGGCAAACATGATTCAATAGCGGAAATAATATAGCCTTTTATCAATGGTAAATAGGCATATTTCAGATTATAGAAAAAAGAATGATGATAGAGCAAAATGATATCTTGTAAGTCACTGTCAATATGACAAATGCCCTGCATAGCATTGAAATAAAAAACAGGAACAAGCATAAAAAAGACAATCAACAACAAAGCTGTATCACTATGAAACCAGACGAGCAGTATGAGAATATACCCAATTTGTGGAATTGTCTGTAAAAAAGTCATAACAGGTTGTAAACGTTGTCGAAATGGTATAGAAAGACCACTCACTATGCCTAAAAAAATACCGATGATCATCGCTAAGAAAAAACTACTTAATACACGTATCAGAGTCAACCCAACAGCAACATAAAATTGTTTTTCAGATACATAAGTCAGCATTCTAAACAAAACATCGCCAGGAAATGGCAAAATGACTTCTTTTTGAATCATCAATGAAGCCATTTGCCATAAAAGCATCATTATAATAACTGTGATAATTTTTCTTTTCATGAAGCCAACTTATTAGAATTATATGTGATATTGAAAAGCTGTAAAAACTGACTTATTTCATTTTCACATTGATCAGCAGGTACATAATGTACGTTTTGACGTTCAATTGAGGAAACTGTGATATCAACACTTGGAAGTCCTAATTGTTCTATTCCAATATTTTCTAATTTTTCTTTCAATTCAGGATAACCATTTTCACAAAATTCTTCAATAGACTGAAACAATTCATCATTCTGATATCCATCTTTGACAAACATCGCAGCCTGAGGATATCCACTTCCTCCATAGGCTTCCTGTAAATCAACAATGACAGATAAATCAATACCAGATTGTTTCGCTTTCGCAATTGTCGCACTTGCGAGTGGTTCTGCCAATAATCCTACTTTTGCCTGACCTGAAATTAATCTTTGTTGGACAAGAGTAGCGGATGAATAATAATGGGGCTGAAGATTTGTTTCCACATCGACTGTTTCGACAATTTTCTGTGGTACAGCTCCTTCACCAAATAAGGCCAGTTCCCCTGTTTCATCAAGTGCTTCAGCTGAAGTCCCAACATAATAAAGATTACCCCATGTTAAAACACTTTGCAGACGATAATCCGTCTGTTCTTGAGCAATAAGCTGTGCTCCTAAATTAATTGGAGCAACAATGATATCATACTCACTATCTGCTTTAGATAATTCAGCAATCAGCTGATCGGTTCCATCTACAAAATCAATACTACCATCTTCACAGATTTGCTCATATTCACCAACGAGCGCTAAAGATGGTGCACCCGTTGGACATAGAATATGAACAGCTTTTTCTTGTTGTTGACAAGCCGTCATCAACACACCAATGAATAAAGATAAAACTATTTGAATTATTTTTTTCATAAAAACCTCCAGATTTATTTAAATCTTGCTTTCTTTGTATAATGTGTATGCAAGAGGTGATGAGCCTTTTCGCTATTGGGTTCTCCTAAAAAGTTTTTATAGAGATTTTGAATCTGTGAGTTCTTATGAGATTTACGCACTGGCAATGAAACATCTTCATCATACAAAGCTTTGGCACGTGCCTGTTTATAATTAAATCCACTATTTCGTAATGTTGCATTGACATAAGGTTGTCCACCACCATTAATACATCCACCTGGGCAGCCCATAATTTCAATAAAGTGATATGGAGAAACACCCTTTCTGATATCTTCTAACAATGGTTTAGCTAAACTCATGCTTTGAGCCACTGCCACCTTTAATGTCTGATCTCCAATCTTAATCGTTGATTCTTTGACTCCTTCAACACCTCTCACCGCATGATAATCTATCATCGTTAAGTCTTCTTTGGCCAAAACATCTGCGACCGTTCTTAAAGCGGCTTCCATAACGCCACCACTGGCTCCAAAAATAACACCAGCACCACTATATTCACCAAAGAGATCCTGATCAAAATCATCATCTTTTAATTCAGGGAAATTAATTCCAAACATCTTAATAAGTTTTGCCAATTCACGTGTTGTCAAAACAGCATCAACATCTGGATAGGGCTGTGTTAGATTTTCAGGTCGTTCTTTTTCTCCTTTTTTCGCCACACATGGCATGATAGACACAACATAAATATTTTGCGGATCCATATCATGCGTTTGGGCATAGAATGATTTAATCATTGCTCCTAACATCATATGTGGTGATTTACAGCTAGAAAGATGGTCTAATAAATCCGGATATTCATGTTCAATATAATTGATCCATCCTGGACTACACGATGTCAACATTGGTAAAACACCTTGATTTTTAAGACGCCCAATAAATTCATAACCTTCTTCCATAATTGTTAAATCAGCTCCAAAGTTTGTATCATAAACCTTATCAAAGCCAACCAATTTCAAAGCATGAACCATTTTTCCAGTGACACGTGTTCCTATTGGCATTCCAAATTCTTCACCTAAAGCTGCTCTAATTGCAGGAGCTGTTTGCACAACGACATATTTTTGGGGATCATTTAAAGCCTCAATCACATCATGAATTTCTTCTTTTTCATGTAATGCACCAACAGGACAGACATTAATACATTGTCCACATTGCATGCAGTTCACATCATCAAAGCTTTTATCATAGATAGGTCCCACTTTTGTTTTGAAACCACGATTCATATACCCTAAAATACCTAATCCCTGTGTTTTCATACATGTTTCTACACAACGACCACATAGTACACATTTTGACGTATTTCTCACAATTCCTGGTGAAACAGTATCAAAAGTGGGTTCGCTTTTTTCACCGGCAAAAGCATCTTCTCTAACCCCCAACTCCTGACATAAACGCTGTAATTCACAGTTGGTATTACGAATACATGATAGACAGTCTTTAGAATGATTAGAAACAATCAATTCTACAACTCTTCTTCTCGCATCAAGAGCACGAGCAGAATTTGTTTTAATAACCATTCCTTCTCTGACAGGATAAACACATGCAGCACATAATGTCTTTGCGCCTTCTACTTCCACCTGACAGACACGACACGCTCCTGTTCCTGTAACATCTTTAAGATAACATAAAGTAGGAATATGAATGCCATTATTTTTAGCGGCTTCAAGAACAGTTTGTCCCTCATAAGCTTCTACTTCTCGATTATTAATAGTTATTTTTATTTTCGACATATCAACACCTACTTTCTTTCTATAACTTTAAAGTGACAGGCTTTCATACATAAGCCACAGCGAATACATTTATCGGGATCAATTTCAAAAGCTTCTTTTCCAATCTTACCACTGATGGCACCAACAGGACACTGTCTCGCACAAAGTCCACATTTACGACAGCTTTCTTTATCGATTTCATAACGCAATAACTTTTTACAAACACCAGCAGGACAACGTTTATCAACAATATGAGCAAGATATTCATCTCTAAACTGATGAATTGTTGAAAGGACTGGATTGGGAGCTGATTGTCCTAATCCACAAAGCGCTGTATCCTTAATCGTCTGTGCTAATGTTTCCAATTCATCCAATGTTTCCATGGTTCCCTGACCATCACAAATCTGCTGCAACAATTCCAGCATACGTTTTGTTCCAACACGACATGGTGTACACTTTCCACATGATTCATCAACAATAAAATCCATATAGAATCTAGCCACATCAACCATACAGTTATCTTCATCAAGAACAATCATTCCCCCAGATCCCATCATTGAACCTAATTTAACAAGTTCATCAAAACCAATAGGTGTATCTAATTGTTCTTCTGTTAAACATCCTCCTGATGGTCCACCTGTCTGTACTGCTTTGAATGCTTTATGATTTGGACAACCTCCTCCAATTTCATAAATCACTTCTCGTAAAGTTGTTCCCATCGGAACTTCAACCAGTCCTGTATTGGTAATTTTACCACCCAATGCAAACACTTTGGTTCCCGGTGAAGATTCTGTTCCAATAGAACGGAACCAGTCAGCACCATGTAAAATAATTTGAGCAATATTAGCATATGTTTCTACATTGTTAATAATCGTCGGTTTCCCCCAGACACCTTTATGCGCAGGAAATGGAGGTTTTGACACTGGCATACCACGTTCACCTTGAATAGATTGAATCAGTGCTGTTTCCTCACCACAGACAAAGGCTCCTGCCCCTAAACGAATTTCCAAATCAAAATCAAATCCTGAACCAAAAATATTTTTTCCTAATAATCCTAATTCTTTAGCTTGGCTAATGGCTGTCTTAAGACGTTCAACAGCGATTGGATATTCAGCACGAATATAAATATATCCATAATGGGCTACAATAGCATATCCTGCAATAATCATAGCTTCAATCACACTGTGTGGATTTCCTTCGAGAATCGAACGATCCATAAAAGCTCCTGGATCCCCTTCATCGGCATTACAGATGACATATTTTTCTTCACCTGGTTCATCCAAAGCAAACTGCCATTTTAAACCGGTTGGGAATCCTCCACCACCACGACCTCTTAAACCACTCTTTTTGATTTCATCTACAACTTGCTGGGGCGTCATTTCCAATAACACTTTTCCTAATGCAAAATATCCATCTTCAGCAATATATTCTTCAATATTTTCTGGATCAATAACACCACAATTATGCAAAGCGACACGTTTTTGCTTGGCATAAAACTTGGTATGATTAATATCATGGATTTCATTTGTTTCCTGATCAGACTCATTCAACATTAAACGTTGAACTGGTCTTCCTTTATAGAGATGTTCCAATACAATTTCCTGAACATCTTCAACTTTCACACCTTTATAAATAATATTATCTGGATAGATGGAAATATTAGGTCCAGCACCACATAATCCCAAACATCCCGTTCTTAAAACATCTATTTCTTTATCAAGTCCCATAGACTTGATTTCTTTTTCGAATTCTTTGATTAGTTCGCCAGAATTTCCAATGGTACAACCCGTTCCTGCACAAACTAAAACCTGTGTTCTTTTATACGGCATTCTCTACCCTCCTATTTTGAATAATGTCCTACTGTATATTCCTCAATGACTTCTCCATGCATCAAATGACGTAAAACGATATCTTTCGCTTTTTTTGTATCTACCAAAACATATGTTGTCTTATGATTATCTTTATCAAAAACTTCAACAATAGGTTCTAAAGCGCACATCCCAATGCATCCTGTCTGCATCACAGTGACTGGTAAATGTTCTCTTGCGACTTCTTCGACTAAAGTATTCAAGACCGGTCTAGCTCCTGCCGCAATCCCACAAGTGGCCATTCCCACAACAACACGATAATCATGATCACCATTTTCACGCATCGTCATTCGTTCTTTAGCCTGATCTCTAATCCTCTTTAATTCTTCTAACGATTTCATTTCTGCATACCCTCCTTTATATAATCTTTTAACCAAAGTATGATATCTGGTTGATTGATAGGGACTCCATCAAGAATGTCTTTGATTTCTTTGGTATTCAAAACCCACTCAAAATCATCACATATATATTGAAAAACATAATCAATATGATCATCATATTGAATCAATGTAATAAGAGTTTCTGCGATATTGCCCATCGGTGGTGTATCCAAATGATTCTTGACATATTCACCAATGATTTTAGTACCCACACCTTTTTGTGATTCAATGGAAAACCAGCCACCTGTTGCTTCGACACTTTCTTTAAACATTGGAATACCCAAACCAATCTGACGTGTTGTTCTGGTTGTATAAAAAGGATCAGTGACTTTCTGTAAAGTCTTGTCATCCATTCCACATCCATCATCCAGACATTCAATATGAATGATATTATCTTTGTGACTATCACGAATCACAATTTGAATAAGTTTTGCACAAGCACGAATGGAGTTTTGGGCAATATCCAATATCGTCATGGCGATTTCCTGCATAATGCTTTCCTCCATAATCTTTGAAGCTGTTCTTCATCAATTTCATAAAACGGTTCACTTATATCTTCTAGCTGATGCGCATCACTATTGATAAAGATAAACTCATCATCAATATGTGGACATTTCTTTTTTAAATCACGATATTCTTTTGGACAAGTCACTTCTAAAGCGTCATAACTTAAATCAGAAGGAATATCATGATAAATTTCATATATGCCATATCGCTTAGCCAAAACATGTGCCAAAACCGCAACACCTTGAAACTGATGAATGGCTTCAACAACTTGATATATATTTAAATCCAAAGAACTTAACAACAAATGATTTTCCTCAGCTATGATTTCATCCATTGCATTAAAAATATATTGATTGCCATAATAATCAGGCTGATGAGGAACTTGAATCAGATGCTGATCTATCCACTGTTGAATAGGTTGCAGTGGTGTTCCTCTTTGAAAATAAGCCAAGACATGTATCTCTTCTTGACTCTGTAATTCTACGCCATGAAGAAAATCAATATGTCCTTTAAGTATTTTATTTTGAACAATCTGATCTAAATAAGTCTGTTGCTTTAAAGAATTATGATCTGTAATAGCAATCAGCTGTAAACCTTTGATATACGCCATATTAAAAATATTATGAATTGTCATCGTATCATCACTACATGGTGATAAGGCTGAGTGAATGTGTAAATCATAATACATACTAGAATCCTAAACCTATCAGATCTTTTGCAGTCCCAAAAGCATCTTTATGACTTAAAAACAAAGGAATCTGCAATTCTGTTGCCTTTTGAATGGTATCTTCATCAGGATAGCTATCCTGAACAAAAACAATCCCAGCAAAATCATGCAATTGGGCAATGGCAATGACATTCAAATGCTTTTGCACTGTCAGCCATAACATGCCCTCTTTTCCACTAGCCATCACAACACTCAATAAATCACCAATATAAATATCCTCGACCTGTCCATTTAAAGGCACTTCATTAATCAATTGCAAAGGTAATCTCAATATATTTTGAATATCCATATATTCACCTTCTCTTCACACGGCATAATGAATCATCAACTTCACCACTGGCAATACGTGTCGCTAGTCCTCGACAATTCGCAAAACCACAACTGCCACAATCAAATTGCGGTAATGTTTCTAAGATAGCATTGACCTTATTAAACCATGCCATACGATCCTTAAATGTTTGTTTCTGTTCATTCACATGACGTTTTTTATAATATTCACTGTATTGAAGTTGAGCGATGGGAGCCTGACATTGGTCAAGCATACTTTCAATGCGGAAATGTCCTTCAAAAGGGTTGTTCCATAAATAATAACCTCCAATGCACCCCTGATAACAATGATACAATGCTAATAAACGAATATGTTTCAACTGATCAAATTCAATCAGATCCAATACTGTACGAATCTGAGGCAATCCCTCTACACTCATAATTGATAACTGATGATTACCAAATAAATCACCGACATTGCTTTTCACTCCATCTCTATTGATGGCAATATTTTCTTTTCCATGTCCTTTTCTTTTATTAAAATGAGGAAACATTCTAGAAATGCTTAAAGCATAATCAATTTGCGAATCCATTTTTCCCAATGGTTCTTTCGCTAAAGTCAGTTTCCCAACACACTCACATAAAGAGAAGATACCAATATCCTGTCCTTTGTATTTTTCTCTTAAACGTCGAGCTGCAATTTCTACAGGATAATCATATGGTAAAAGATGATCAATCAGTGTTGGATATTCCTGCTTAATTAATCGATTGATTGTAGGACAAAAAGATGTCAACATGACATGGTCTGACTGACGACTATCTTTTAATGCCTGTTGATAAAGCATTCCTTCAATATCACTGTATTGAACGACTTCATCAAAATGAAATGCTTTAATCGCATGAACAAGTTCTTTTAATTCATCAAATTCCTGAAAATCAGACAAGATGGATGTTGGTATTAAGGCAATATTATAAGCATGTTGCTTGAAAGCTTCATCTAAATTCACTTCTCTTATTTTTAACTGTTTTTGATCACATACTTGAACACAAACATGACAGTTGATACATTGAGTATCATCAATAATCACTTTTCCATTGATAATAGAAATAGCTTCTGTTGGACAAGATTTCACACATTTAATACAGCTTTTGCAGTTTTCACCTAAAAAATGAATAACGGGTTTCATTGAAATGTCATATATATATGCGTTCCTTCTTTTGAAGAACGAATATCAAAAGAAGACGCAACACTTTTCATATTAACGAGACCCATTCCTGCTCCAAAGCCTAATGATCTGGCTTTTGGGGAAGCTGTTGAATAGCCCGGTGTTTGTGCAAGTTCTAAATCTTCAATACCAGGACCAATATCATCAAATGACAAACGAATCAATCCATCATCATCAATTTCAAATGTCACTGTTCCTCCATCAGAATGAATGACAATATTAATTTCAGCTTCATAACAGGCAATTGCTACTGCCTTGAGAACTTTTCGCTCAATACCTAAAGTTTTTAAAGTTCTCTTAATATCAGTAGAGGCTTTTCCTGCATCTTCATAATTATCCTTTTCAACCTGATAAACTTTCTTCATCAACGCATACCTTTCTCATAAAGAAGACCGCAGACTTGAAACATTGTTAAATCTGTTTGAAAAAGATTAATGTGTAAATCTTTTGCCATCTCAGCCATATGTGTATCTATAGGTTTACCTCGAACCAGTAAAACAGTCTCTAAATCCAAAACCTCTGCTGTTCTTAATGATTGAACATTAGAAAGCCCACTAATCAATAAAACATCTTCTGTTTCATCCTTTAACAGGGCCAAAGCATCCGACATCAAATCTGTCGCAAATCCATGCTCATAATTTTTTTCATAGATATTTTCATCAGCTATATAAATTTCTCTTGCCTTCAATAGATCCTTGATGTCTTTCACTAACATGGTGCTTCTTCCTTTAAGTAATCAAGAATCAGCATTTTTAAATCTTCAAGTTGTTTCGCACATCCAAAAACTGTTCCATCCACACTGACAACTGGCGCAAGTCCACAGGCACCTACACAACGTGTAGCATCAATAGAAAATAATCCATTTTCACTTGTTGAATTGACTTCACACTCTGTCATTTCACAAAGCAAGTCTAAAATTGTCTGTGCCCCATTGACATAACATGCTGTTCCTAGACATACGGAAATCACGTGCTTTCCTTTTGGTTCTGTTGTAAACTGTGAATAAAAAGTCACAACACCATAGACTTTAGAAACAGGAACATCCAAAGTTTCAGCAATCTTTTCCATGGCTTCAAAAGGAATATATCCAAGTTCATCCTGAATATCATGAAGCATGAGTTTCATAGGCCCTTTTTGATCCTTATGTTTATCAACAATGGCATCAATCTTGTCTAAATACTCTTGTTTTAAACCTCCCATACACATACTCCTTTCTCTTATATATGCTTATTATAACATATTTTGAAAGCGCTTGAAATTTTATTTTGTGATAGAGTTCAACATCATTATTTTCACATCATTGTTTGATAATATGTGTTAAAAAAAGACCATTAGATTTCATTTCTAATAGTCTCCTCGTTGATGAAAAGTTTTTTTATTGCCACTGATTTGATGTCTTTCTTCCAATTTTCTTTCAATATCCTCAACCTGGACACCTTGTTGATACATTAAAACCAGTACATGATAAAACAAATCACTAATTTCACCAATCAATTCTTCCTTATTATTATTTTTGGCAGCGATAATTGTTTCACTCGCTTCTTCTCCAACTTTTTTACATATCTTATCAACACCCTGGTCCAATAAATAATTGGTATAAGACTTTTCTACAGGGTGCAGCTTGCGATCGGCAATGACATCATAAACTTCATGAAAAATAGTCTTTGAAAAATCATAAGGTATGACTTCATTAAAGAAACATGAATAAGCCCCTGTATGGCAAGCTGCTCCTACTTGTTCAACGATAATCAGCAGTGTATCTTCATCACAGTCTAAATACATCCCTTGAATATATTGGAAATGTCCTGAAGTTTCCCCTTTATGCCATAACTGCTTACGTGAACGAGAATAAAAATATGTTTCTCCACTCTCCAACATTTTTTCATAAGCTTCCTCATTGACATAAGCCAGCATTAAAACATCTTTGGTCTGAAAATCCTGCACAATGGCAGGAACCAATCCATTACCCTTTTCAAAATCTGGTCTCATAAATTCCTCCTTACTGGAATATGATGTTGGGCACATAATGCCTTAACATCATCAATCGTTGCTTCCTGATAATGAAACAAAGAAGCAGCTAACGCTCCATCACAATTTGTTTTTTCAAAGACTTCAACAATATCTTCTTTATCACCACAGCCTCCACTGGCAATCACAGGAATCGAAACAACATCCAAGACAGCATTAAGCATCTCAATATCAAAACCATCACGTGTGCCATCTTTATCCATGGAAGTTAATAAGATTTCCCCAGCACCTAACTGCTCACATTGTTGAACCCACTTTAATAAATCAATACCTGTGTTCTTACGACCACCGGCAATATAAACATCATATCCATCATCATCTTTTCTTTTTTTCGCATCTACAGCGACAACAACACACTGCACACCAAATTCATCAGCAGCCTGTTTAATCAAACCAGGATGCTGTATCGCTGCTGAATTAATAGAAACTTTATCTGCTCCACTGGATAATATCATACGAAAATCATCCAAACTGCGAATACCACCACCAACAGTTAATGGAATCGATAATTCACTGGCAGCTCTTTGAATCAAATCTTTGATAATATCACGATTTTCATAAGTCGCTGTAATATCTAAAAAAACCACTTCATCAGCACATTGCTGATCATATCTTTTGGCTATTTCAATAGGATCCCCTACATCTTTTAAGCCTTCAAAATTGACCCCTTTGACAACTTTACCATCTTTAATATCTAAACAGGGGATGATTCTTTTGGCAAGCATGATATCACCTCTTTTAAATTGATTTTGCCTTCATAGTACGCTTTTCCCACAATACAACCCTCATATCCTTGACGTGCTGCTTCATAAATATCCTCGGCATCTTTGACACCACCTGAAACAATGCAACGCAAAGAACTCTCCTGCTGAATTTTCTGATAAATATCAAATGAAGGTCCCTGTAATGTGCCATCTTTGGAAATATCGGTACAAACAATATAGACAATACCCATCTTTTCTAATTCCTTAATAAAGTCCAAATAATAGGTCTGAGTATTGACCAGCCAGCCCCCCGTAGAGACATAACCATCTTTGATATCCATACCGACAACAATACGCTTTTCACCATAACGTTCAAGAGCATTTTTTAAAAATTCTGAATTCTCAATCGCTGCTGTTCCTAAAATCACACGGTCA
Organism: Massilimicrobiota sp. mt181; assembly: GCF_055420065.1. Lineage (NCBI taxonomy): Bacteria > Bacillati > Bacillota > Erysipelotrichia > Erysipelotrichales > Erysipelotrichaceae > Massiliimicrobium > Massilimicrobiota sp. mt181. The sequence continues at coordinate 85,008 of NZ_JBVAYN010000004.1, read as the reverse complement.
ATACCTATTCTATCCAAATAAAGTTCAACAGTCTCCATATCACGAATTCCACCACCAACTTCTATAGGAATACTGATCGTCTCACGAATTTTTTTGATTGTTGTTAGATTCCCTGTCTGTCCTTGTTTGGCTCCATCTAAATCCACAACATGAAGATATTGAGCACCCATCTTTTCAAACTCTAAAGCCAAATCTTCAGGATGAGAAGAATAAACTGTTTTTTGTTGATAATCTCCTTTATACAGGCGCACTGCCTGTCCATCTTTTAAATCAATTGCTGGTATGACAATCATTGAACCATCTCCTTAAACGCTAATAAAATTTTCTGCCCAATGGCGCCACTTTTTTCAGGATGAAATTGACATCCCATGACATGATCTTTAGCCACAATCGCTGTAATCTTTTGATCACCATACTCACAATAAGCGACTAACTCATCATCAGAAGGAAAAGCCATGTAAGAATGAACAAAATATACATAGTCTCCCTCTTTTATATTTTGAATTAATGGATGTTTTTTAACAAACATTAATTCATTCCACCCCATATGAGGAATTTTTTCTGATACATTCATGAGTTTGACTTCACCTTTTAAAAATCCCAGTCCCTGTGTTTCTTGAACTTCATAGCCTTTTTCAAAAAGAATCTGCATTCCTAAACATATACCTAAAATAGGAATACCCGCTTCTTTTCTTTCCTGAAGAACATCAATCAACTGATACTTTATCAGATTTTCCATCGCTACTGGAAAAGTGCCTACACCCGGTAAAACAATACCTTTCGCCTGACGAATCACCTCAATATCACGACTGACAACAGCTTCTACGCCAATTCTTAAAAAGGCATTTTGCACACTCATTAAATTCCCGACATTATAATCCACAATCACAATCATACTCATCCCTCCTACAATAAACCTTTAGAAGACACAATCTGATCTTGATGATTTTCATCAATCATGACTGCCTGTTTTAATGCTCTAGCAAAACTTTTAAACATAGCCTCAATGATATGATGTGTATTTTCACCATAATTTTCGATAATATGCAAAGTCATCAAAGCATGATCGCTCACTGCCTTAAAAAATTCCTTTGTCATTTCTGTCTCATAATTGCCTAGTCGTTCACAATGCAACTGCGCCTGATAAACCAGATAAGGGCGACCACTTAAATCTAATGTTGTTGTGACTAAAGCTTCATCCATAGGAATGGCCATTTGACCATAGCGATAAATCCCTTTTTTATCTCCTAACGCTTCTTTTAAACATTCACCAAAAACAATACCTAAATCCTCAACAGTATGATGACTATCAACTTTTAAATCACCTTGACATTGAACAGACAAATCAAAGCCTCCATGAAAAGCTAACAGTTCCAACATATGGTCCATAAAACCAATCCCTGTTTCAATGTGTGCTTCTCCTTGACCATCAAGATTTAAAGACATTTCAATATTTGTTTCATTAGTCTGACGTTTAATTTCACTCTTTCTCATAAGTTTCCTCCTTAAATCTTACTGCAATACTATTAGCATGAGCATCTAATCCTTCTTTTTTGGCAAATGTCATCACATCATCCTTAAAAGTTGCCAAAACATTTTGAGGATAATAACTGTAAGATGAATATTTCACAAAATCATAAACACCTAAGGCACTATAAAATTTAGCTGTGCCTCCAGTTGGTAAAACATGATTTGTGCCAGACATATAATCACCTAAAGGCTCAGGTGTATATTCTCCTAAAAAGATAGATCCTGCATTATGAATAAGAGGTAAAGTGTTCATCGGATTATCAACCAGCACCTCTAAATGCTCTGGCGCAAATTCGTTAGAAACCTGAAAAGCTTCTTCAATGGAATCAACAATAAATGCTCCACCATAGTTTTCTAAAGAATCTTGAATAATATCAGCACGAGATAAATATTGAATCTGTTTTTCCAGCTCCAAATTAACTGCTTCTACCAGTGATTTTGATGTTGTAACCAACAAAGCACTGGCTAAACGATCATGTTCAGCCTGACTCATTAAGTCAGCTGCAATATATGCTGGATTCGCCTTTTCATCAGCAATAATTAACACTTCACTTGGCCCTGCAATCATATCAATATCCACTTGCCCATAACAGCATTTTTTAGCTGTCGCAACATAAATATTTCCTGGCCCAACAATCTTATCCACTTTGGGAATTGTATGCGTTCCTAAAGCTACAGCAGCGACACCCTGTGCGCCTCCAACCTTATAAATTTTATCAATACCACAAACATAAGCTGCAGCTAAAATCGCTGGATTGACTTTCCCATCAGCTTTCACTGGTGTAATAATCATCAAATTTTGAACACCTGCTAATTGGGCAGGAATGGCATTCATCATGACCGTTGATGGATAAGTGGCTGTTCCTCCTGGAACATATAATGCAACATTTTTTAAACCACGGGCAATTTGTCCCATGATGACTCCATTGTCTTTATATATCGACCATGATTGACTGACTTGATGTTGATGAAAATCAATCAGCTGTTCCTTGGTACGTTCGAGAATTCTTATAAAATCTTTTCCTACACTTGTCACACCATCTAATATTTCCTGTTTAGAAACAATGAACTGACGAGGATCATCAATCATAAATCCATCAAATTGTTGACAATATTTCATTAAGGCCTGATCCCCATTTTTCGCGACATTATCAATAATATCTAAAACTGCATCATTAACCTGCTTGGAAATTTCTGTCTTTCGTGATGAAAATTTCTTGACAACATCCTTGAATTGTCCCTGTAAATCATACGTTTTTAACATGTTTCTTCCTCCTTTAACATCTCTATTAAATGAAATATCTCGTCTTTTTTAAATTTTAAACTCACTTTATTCACTATCATTTTAGTTGAAACATCACTGATTTTCTCAATAACTTCCAACCCATTCGCTTTTAATGTTGAACCTGTTTCCACAATATCCACAATGGCATCACTCAAACCAACAACAGGGCCTAATTCCACAGAACCTTCCAATTTAATGATTTCAACATCTTCCTGTTTTCTGGTGAAATAATCTTTTGCGACTTTGGTATATTTAGAAGCAATACGCTGACGACGATGGAAAACTTTCTCACGATATTCAGGATATGCCGCAACCGCAAAATAACATTTCCCAATATTCAAATCGAGCATTTCATAATAATCATGAAAATCACTATCTTCTAATGTATCTTTGCCAACAAATCCTACATCAACAATACCATGTTCCAAAAAAGTCAAAACATCATTGGCTTTCGCAAAAATCATTGATAAACCATCAGCTGTCTCAATCAGTAATTCACGATCTTTATGCAAAACAGGCTCCATATCATATCCTTTTTGAGAAAGCAGCTGACACACCTGTTTTTCAATACGACCTTTGGTAATAGCAATTTTAATCATACTTCTTCCTCCTTTTCTAATGCCTTTAAGATATGACTTAAATCATAACTAAATCCAATAGCAGAAACCTGTCTATGGAAATGATTCATCAGTTGATCATATCGCCCACCATTCATAATCGGTTCTGCACTATAAGGAGAATACCCTTTTAACATAATACCTGTATAATATTTCATCATCGGTGTCATAGCCAAATCAAATGTCAGACAATCTTTCATACAGGATGCTTCATATAAATGAATCAATTCTGCAATCGATTCATTTAAGATATCATCATGAATCAGATTCTGTATCTGATATAAAACCTCAACCCCTCCAAAAGTCTGTGGCAAATGCATCAATAAATTTTGCATTGACGTATCAAAAGAATGCTCTTGAACGAAATCTTTCATAGCTGTTAAATCACGTCTTTTTAAGATATCCACAAAGCGTTCATCATCAACAATTTCACATAAACGATGATAGAACTTAGCAGATCCCATTTCTATACGAATCGTTTTTAATTTTAAACATGACATTGTTTCTTTGATTAGCTGAAGACATTCTAAATCTCCTGCAACACCCGCTTTTCCCAGCAGTTCTACACCTGCCTGAAAAAATTCACTGCTACGCCCTTTATGTCTTTTTTCCTTACGATAAACCTTTCCAAAATAACAATATCTCTTCTCTCCCTCTTCTTTTTGTGAGCAGTAAAGCCTTGCGAGAGGAACAGTAAAGTCTACTCTTAAAGCCACTCTCTTGCCTTCATAATTCATATATTGAAACATCTTTTCCTCATCAATACCTATATCCATATCGTTATACAAATCTACATATTCAAAAGATGGCATCAACACTTCCAAATACTGATGTTCCACAAAAATTCTTCTCAAATCATTTTCTATTTCTCTAAGCTTAGAAACATTACTCATAATAGCGTCAATACTTTCTTCTGGTATCAGATATTTAAATTCTTCCATCAAATTCCCCCTTTAACAAAAAAAGACGAGTCTTAATGACTCGTCACTATCTATAAGTCATTAGATACACCCATTGATAAAATATATGCAAAATGGGCTGTATCTTTACACAGATATAACCCTTAAGTGTTCCAATGATGATGGCGATGAAATTGTACGTTTAAAATTGTCTTTTTCATAAATATCACCTCATTTTTTACCATTTTAACATACTTTGTATAATAAAAAAAGAATTTTTTAAAAATTCTTTTTTACCATGCATTTTCCACAACCTGATGCCCTTCAATACGATAAAGATATTCCGTTGTTTGACGTGTTTCATAGGGTTCATTATCTGTCCTTCCTGTTGCAGGCATAAAACGTACACTATAAAATCTGGTTCCAACATAATCCTGATTTTGTTTTCTCATTAAAATAACATCTTCTACAGTCTGTGATTCTGCCACTGAAGAATCAATACGCTTTGTGATGTAAATTCCATACTGATTATCATTTTGAGAAGAGATAGTCATACTCAAAATCTGTACATCTAAAATAACACCTTCACTATTATCAATACGTGTTATTTCCTGATCAATGGCTTTAATAACCTGGTAAATATCATCCTGATTATCATGAACTTTCACCAAATTTTCATTTGACTTAACACTTGATAAATCATCAAGTTCAAGCATATCATTATAAGCTTGATAACGTTGCTGATCTTTCTCTTCTTCATCATATTGAAGAGATTCCGACAAAAGTTCTTCCTGCGAAGATTCGGTTGTTTCCTGTTGTTGAGATTCCGTTTCTACTTCCTCATCATCTTGTTCATCTTCGAAAAGATTCTGATTTAGATTTAAGGTTCTCTGATATGACATATCTAACTGATAGACTTCACACTCGTTATAATCCAAACTGATTAAATAATCATGAAATTCAGTTTGAATATACAAAACATGATTCCCAACCAAAGAGACTTCACATGCTTCCTGATTCATGAACACTTTATGTTGATCAATCACAACATTCATCCATAGACTACCATATGCATGATGCTCTTGATTATTCAACAATGTATTGATATCCTGTGTTATCTTATCAATAGCATAAAAATCATAAGTCTGGTCATGAGCAACATAAAATACATTCTCAAACACACCCACTCTTTGCACGTTATCTGTTTCAATTTGAGCAATTTGCTGACCAAATAGGTAACGAACATTTTGATAAAGAGAGACACAATCATCTTCAATGCGATAAGCCAGTTCATGCCCCTGATATGTCAAATGATCCAATCTACCTAATGGTAAAATCATCAAAATTGCCACAATAATACAAGCTATCATATAAATAATGAAAGCATGTTTTTTAATCATATAAACAAGTCCAATACTTATCATCACAATGAATAAAATACCAAATTCTATCCATAAACCATTCCCATCAATCAGATATGTAGAGGCTAATAGACAATAAAGAATTCCCGCAATCAGTTTAAAAATAATAGTACAAGCAATAATCACCAAAATCATAAGCAAACTCAAAGTGATTCTTCGTTTTGGAGTTAAAGAAATATCAACAACCTGTGAACATAATGTTCGAAAATAATTGAGAGCATCTTCATCACATTCCAAAAACAAGACATAATCTTCAAAAACAGCAATGATAACATGTTGATTATATTGAACTCTTATTAATGATTTCAAATCAAAAATACGATTTTGATAAAAAAAACGATGATTTTCATCTGTAATGACAAGATCACTACTGATAGTTTGTGTCAATCCCTGTTCTTTTCGTCTTTGTCTCATAACAATCATTTCCAGACAAAGAACAAGAATTGCCAAAACGATGCTAATAGAAGGCATTTTAAAAACCAAGCATGTTATAGCTAAACAGCACCCTAAACACATTATCAATATCATAATGAGAGATATGATATTTTTCCTTCGAAAAGATACATTATCCAACATTTTTTGAATATGTAGTTCCATTTTGATTCCCCCTCCAAGTTTAGATTATAACAAGCTTTGAGACATGCAAACGAGTGATTTTTCTGGTATTCCTATATAATGACTAATTACAGCACATTTGACCATCAATAAGAAATAAATATTTTTCTTTTCTTCACTTAAGCACTCAAAATTAGCTTGTCCTTTCGCTATCACCACATCAGCTTTCTGATAAACATCTAAAAACTCTTGGCTGACGCGTGAAAGAACTGTTCCTAAAGAATAATCTCCATTTGATATAATCGTTGCATACTCATCAATACCAACCTTATAGGCATCCTCTTCAATGGAATCATTAACAACCGGTTCGCCTCTTGTCGCAAAATATAAAGATATATTGGGATTGAGTGCTTTAATTCTTTTGAGTAACAATTTATCTAAGCAGATTTCTCCACAATTATCTCCGATATATAGTAAAGATGTAGCCTGCGAGATATCTGTTTTTAAGTTTTCAATATGATTGATTGTTAAAGACAAATCATCGATATTTTGAAAATAAGTCATGACATCATGTTCTACATTTTGATGCATAGGACTAAAATCAATAATATTTCCTACAATGGCATATTTCACGGCATAATCAAAAGTTTGAATACGTTGATCTAATTGATCAAGTTGTTTTAAAAACATTTCATTATAATCATTTCTGATTTGACGGTATGGATCTTGATCATGGATATACTCTTTCACTAAAGCAAAGATCTCACCAATAATTTCAGGATTCGTTTTTGTAAAGTCTACATCACTCATATATCTAAAAACTTGATGAAATAATTCATCTTGATTGAGACTCCCTGTCATCTCTGCCATCTTCACAACCTGATTCATCAGACATGGTAAACATCGTTTATTCATTTTCATTGTTTTCACCTCTACAACGGATTATATCATAGCTTCATCAACTATAGAGATATTTCCATTTTAAGGAAATGATTTTCTTGTTTTTAAGTAACATGAAAGAATCAAATCATTAAAACAATGTATCAAATAAGATAGATTTCCATGAATATGAGGTATCAAAATAACCCGATCAACATAATCCAATGATTGAACTTTTAGATTTCCTGTAACAACCCAAATCTTTGCCTGACTTTTTTTCAATGATTCTACAATACCATAATAACGTGAATAACCATTATCAAAAACATATTCACCTGACATAGAATAAATAACAATCACACCATGACTGTGACGTATATACTCTAATTGGTCTTGAACATGAAAAAAAGTGAGACATATTTGATGGTGCAAAGCTAAATTATATTGAAGTTCTCTCACATTATTTTCACTATTTAATAATCCAAATAAAGCAATATCCTCTACAGATAAAAGCATATCTACAAAAGCAACACATTGTGTGTAATCAAAATGCTCATAGAAATAATCAATATCTTCATGAAGATGCTGTTGAAAATCTGAACAATCCATACCTCTTTGAACTAATGAATGGCGTTTTGGATTACCATGATATAATAATGATTCTTTAAAATCAGAAAACGAAGAAAATCCTATATGACGAACAAAACGACTGATCTGTGAGCAAGATACATGAAGTAAATCTGCGAAAACAGAAATAGTCATATCTGCTATTTCTGTATCGTGTTTTAATATATAAGTTGCAATCATATAATCAACTGGAGAAATTTGAGGATCAGCAATATAATCCAACAACATCATCACAACAAGATTCATAATTATTGATTCATCTCCTGATAAGCCTTTAAAAAAGCATCACTGTTAAAAACATATATATGGCTTGTTTTTTGATGTTCCACAATAATATGATGTTTTGATTTCTTTTGAATAGATTGAATATTTTGATAAGGAATAAGTGTTGGTAACATAGCTGCGACTTTCCATTCATAAATCATCATTTCATTATCAAATAAAATAATCTTATACCTTGCACACATTAACAACAATGCAATCAATGAAAGCAAAAAACATCCTATACTTTGAGGTAATGCTTTTTGAATAAAAGCATAAATACCCAATAATATGAATATAATAAATAAACAAAGACAAAATAAAAACGTTCTATATTCTTTAAATTTTTTTATCATTTTTACCACCTCTTGTAGTTTATCATATTTTATAAAGAATGAAAACTTTAATCAAAACATTATAAAAATTTATTATTTTCAAAAAGAAATACTGCCTTTAATTCTATTTAAACGAAAAAGTATCACATTTTTTATCTAAATTTCAAAAAATGTAATAATTTTTTATTAAAATGCTTGTTTTTTATTTATCATTGTATATAATAAATTCAAGGAGGATTCAAACTATGAAATATATTGAAAAAGTATTAGAAGATGTGAAAACAAAAAATGCTGATCAGCCTGAGTTCATTCAAGCTGTAGAAGAAGTTTTAGAAAGCTTGGAACCAGTAATTGCTGCTCATCCAGAATATGAAGATATGGCTATTTTGGAAAGACTTGTTGAACCAGAAAGAACAATTATGTTTAAAGTTCCTTGGCAAGATGATCAAGGTAAGGTTCATGTCAATAGAGGATATCGTGTTCAATTCTCAAGTGCAATTGGACCATATAAAGGTGGTTTAAGATTACATCCATCTGTCAATTTAGGAATTATTAAATTCCTTGGATTTGAACAAATCTTTAAAAATTCACTAACAACTTTACCAATCGGTGGTGGTAAAGGTGGTTCTGACTTTGATCCACAAGGAAAATCTGACGCTGAAGTTATGCGTTTCTGCCAATCATTTATGACTGAATTATATCGTCATATTGGACCAGACGTTGACGTTCCTGCTGGGGATATTGGAACAGGTGCCAGAGAAATTGGATATATGTATGGACAATATAAAAGAATCAGAGGTGCCTATGAAAATGGTGTCTTAACTGGTAAACCATTACCATATGGTGGTTCTTTAATTAGACCAGAAGCAACTGGTTATGGAGCTGTTTATTATGGTAAAGAAGTTTTAAAACATTTTAATGATTCTTATGAAGGAAAAACAATTGCATGTTCAGGTTATGGAAATGTTGCCTGGGGTGTATGTTTAAAAGCCAGAGAATATGGAGCTAAAGTTGTTTCTATTTCTGGTAGAGATGGATATGTCTATGATCCAGAAGGTATTACAACAGATGAAAAAATTGATTTCTTATTAAAAATCAGAGAATCTAATGATGTCAAATTAAAAGACTATGCTGAAAAATTTGGTTGTGAATTCCACCCAGGTGAAAAACCATGGGGATTAAAAGTAGATATGGCTTTCCCATGTGCAACACAAAATGAAATTGGATTAGAAGAAGCCAAACAATTAGTCGCTAATGGTGTCAAATATATTATTGAAGGTGCCAATATGCCTACAACTCCAGAAGCTATTGCTTATTTCTTAGAAAATGGTGGAACTTTAGGACCAGTCAAAGCTGCTGAAAAATATGGTTTAGGTTATGATTTAATCAAAGGAGCTAATATTGCTGGATTTGAAAAAGTTGTAGCTGCCATGATTTCTCAGGGAATCTATTAATAAAAAATAATGGTTGTTGGATTATAAAATCTAACAACCTTTTTTCATTAAGTATTTATCAGCCTTTTCATAAATCATTCTCATTAATCACTTCAATACAACAGTCAGGACATCTATACACTTTAATACTAGAGCCATGAATCCAACTCATCTTAGCCAACATCTTTTGATAAGGTTTTGCTCTATTGACAATCCAGCTTTGTTTCTTTCCTTTTGGTGTCCAACATATATCTTGTTTACCAATTCCAATATAGCCTTCCTGCATATCCTGTTGACAATATGGACATTTCATATTTTCAAATCCTTTCTATCATAAACCAATAAAATTCATTGCACTCTATTTTTTTCGATAACTCAATAACAAAGGCATCACATTGATAATAAATGAAACAATAACAAAAATCCATAAAATCATGGCCATTGTTGGAACAACATCCTCTATAGCACTCCAATCACCAGCTAAACTCCATGACGCTATCATTTGATATTGAGTGCATAGTGTTAATGCTGTAAAAAATAAAGCTAATATCATAAAAATATGAAAATCTTTTTTAAAATAATAACAATATATATTTATCATTGTAAAAACCACAACGAATAATCCTAAAATAATCCACATAGTCTTTCTCCTATTGATTGAAAAGAATAAGGAAACTCTCCGTTTCCTTATTCTTCAACTGGCAATTCTTTTAATTCATCTTCACCTGTTACATATTTTAAAATTGCAATAGCGGCATCTTTTGGTCCTTGATGCTCATTACCTTTAATACCTAAACGTGTACGCAACTGTCCTACTTTAATACCTTGTTTAAACATTCTTTTAAAGTAATCCTGTAAAATAGGTTCAGTTTGTTCTCTTCTTTGTACTGGTCCAAAAGGATTTGCAAAATAACTTCCAACAAGACCATATTCTGTTGTTGTGCCTTTGGCCATACGATTTCCTGCTCTAAAGACTTCAAGTGCTTCCTCAGGTGTATCAAAGAAGCTTAATGCTTCACCATCTTCGTCATAGTTATTAGCATATAAGAACATATCTACATCATGTTTTGTGACAACATCTTTATAATCAGTAATTGGAATGACAATACGAGCATTCACTTTATCTGGGTTCATGAATACAGATCTATCCAACTCTTTAAAGCTATACCCTGCATCCAAGTCATCTAGTCTGACAAAGGCACCAATTTCTGTTCCAGATGTTTTAACTTTACCTTTTTCTCCTAATGATAAGACACCCATATCATCATAGATTGTTTTTAAATCTGTAATGTATGCGGCACCAATAACCTTGATCTGTTCAATAGTTTCACTCTTACCAGCTCCACTATCTCCCATAACAACAATATTTTTTGTTTCACCATTGTGAAGTGTCATTTTGACCATTGCGCCATGAACTGGCAATTCACGATGATTAATCTTTTGTACATTATGCAATGTTAAACACATTTTTTTCATATATCCAAAATAATCAAAGTCATCACTAGCTGACAATAATGCTACAATCATATCATTAGATTCATCCTGATAGAAAGCCTGATTCATTTCACCATCTTCATATCCATAAACATAAATTAAATCTGGTTTACGATTACGATACTCAGATTCATCAGCTAAATCAAACAAGTTACATAAAGTCACACCTTGAGCCATGAACTTGACATTAAAGTAAACAAAGCATAACAAATCTCCAACTTTTGCAGGATAACATAACCATGATTCAGAATCGAATTTCTTATCTTCAATTGGATTTGTTTTAATTTCTGGAAATACACCATCACGTTTATTACGTTTTGAATACGCAATAAATGGTGGATGAATAACAACTGATTCAATAAAAGGAATTTCATCAAGATTGCGGTACTCATATGGCAAAAATGGACGCATATGTGTTACAGCCAATCCCGCATTAACCCCAGCTGTAATTTGACGTAAAACTTTATCTTTTTTACCAACAGCTGATTGAATAGAGCGATAAACTTCTAAAACAAGTTCTTCAAATTCACTTTGTGCATCAGCAAACTGTACATTCTGATATCCAGCTCTTTTTGTTTCATTGAAAACAATTGCATATCTTTGAAGACGTCTCCAGAATAAATAAATATCTTCTACCAAAGCAATAAACATATCTCTATCTTTAAAATAAGCTTTGCATTGAGAACGCATTGCACAAACTTCTTCAACAGACATAACTAATAATAATTTAAAGATATCTCTTAAATCTTTTAATAAATCAACATCATCTTCTTGGATGCCATGTAAATATTCATAAACTGTTGTATCAGTTCTTTTAATATGTTTAATATACTTTTCTAAAACTTTTGCGAAAGACTCACTTTCAATTAATTGACAACGACTTTGACAAAATTCTTCAGAAAAATTCAAGATTGCATTACCACGTGTAATATTAAATTTATATGCCATATTTTCATCCTTTCTTTCGAGAGATTCACTCCATCTTTCAAATATGACTCAATTCTATCAAAAAAATGCCTTCTTGACTACAAAAATCATAAAATTTATGAAATGATAGCGTTTTTATTTTCAATTTTTATATTTTTTTCGTTTTTTAACAATATTTTTTCTATAAAATAGACAGAAAGATATATATTTTTATGAGAAATATAAATATGTTCATTGTTTTTTTCAACATTTATACAATCATCATTGTATTTAATCTCATCTCTACCAAAATCAATATAATATGTTGTATCACTTAACTGATAGACCATAGTATGTTTTTGATAGTCCACATAAACTTGAGCATCTTCATCCTCAATCACAACCCAATTATATAAATCATTTAGAGACAAATAGACTTTTTCCCCTACTTCAAATCCTTTCAAATCAAAAGTATAAATCTTCTGATCTTTTTGATAACTTCCTATATAGGTATCAATTGTCCCATCATACTCATAATAATGACACCGATTCAAAAACAAATAACTCACAATTCCTATCAACAAACAACCTATCATTACAACCAAAACTACACGTTTATATCTGAGTTTCATGATAATCCTCCCAAAATAAAAAGGTCTTATCAAAAGACCTTAAAAAAGACACGACCAACAACCTGATCATCAAAATCAATATATCCAATTTCTCTAGAATCTACACTATGATTACGATTATCACCCATCACAAAAATCTTGCCTTCAGGAATATCATACGAAAAATCTTCATTCCCTTGCATTGTTTCATTAATATAATCCTCATTCAGCAATTCTCCATTGCGATAAAGTTGATTATCTTTCATTTCCAGATGATCACCTGGCAAACCAACCACTCTCTTAATAATCTGATCTTCCCCTTCTGCCACATGATACTTTACCACAACAATATCATTATATGAGGGTTCTCCTCTTTTATAAAAGAATTTATCAACCAGAATAATATTTCCATTATGATAAGTAGGTTCCATAGATGACCCAACAACTCTAGATATTTGAACAAAATACAAAACACCAAGCGTTAAAGCAACTGTAATAATAATGACTTTTATATATTCTAATAAAGATTTCTTAAAATCGTTTTTTTCCATTTTTTATCGCCTCTGGTGTATTATAGCATACTATTTTCCATCTTTTAAGCGCGATCTTAATTTTGTGACAATTTTCTTTTCCAAACGAGAAACCTGAACCTGTGAAATCCCTAAACGCTTCGCAATCGTTTCCTGATTATAATCTAGCTGATAGCGCATATAAATAATCATCTTTTCCTTATCATCCAGTTTCTCCATTTCCATTTCTAAAGCAATTTTTTCAAACCACATCGTATCACTCTTATCAATTAAACGATCTTCAACACTAATTGTTGAACCATCTTTTTCATAAATAGGTTCATTTAATGATGTTGGATAATAAGATGAATCAATAGCCTCTACAACATCCTGTGGTTCAACACCTAAATATGCAGCGACTTCTTCAATAGTTGGTTCCTTATTATTTTGATTTTGTAAGATTTCTTTCGCTTTTGTGACCTTGATATTTAATTCTTTTAAAGAACGTGAAACCTTAATTGTCCCATCATCACGAAAATAACGTTTAATTTCTCCCATAATAATAGGAACAGCGTAAGTAGAAAATTGAACATGATAAGATGTATCAAAATGATTAATAGCCTTCATCAACCCAATACACCCAATTTGAAATAGGTCTTCCTTATCATAATAACTATTCTTAAATCTATGGACAATTGACCATACCAAACCTAAATTATCTTTCACAACCTCTTCTTTAGCCTGTTCATCCCCTAAACGTACTTTTTCTAAGAGGTCCAATGTTTTAGACTGTGTCATGATTTTTTAAACTTTTTGTGATAATCAGTTTTGTTCCTATATTGATAACACTCTCAATTTCTAAACGATCTGCCAGTGTTTCGATGATTGTTAAACCCATGCCTGCATGTTCCAGATCTTTTGCAGTTGTGTAAAAAGGTGCTTTGACCTCCTCTAAATTTTCTATGCCCTTACCATAATCCTGAACTGTCAACTGAACAGCGCGCCCATCTATTTTCATCTTAATAACCACAAAACATTCAGGATTTTGGTTATAACCATGAATAATAGCATTGCTGACAGCTTCTGAAACAATTGTTTTGAATTCTATAACTTCATCAATTGTTGGATTTAAAGGTGTTAAAAAGGCCGCTACTGTTGTTCTTGCAAAATTTTCATTGTCTAATATTGCACTAAAGCTCACTTCCATCTGATTCATAGCGTTCCCTCCTTTAAACTTTCTATGGATTCATAATAAGGCATAATTTGAAATAACCCCGTTAATTCAAAAAGACGATATGCCACTTGATTTAAACCCGTTAAAATAAGCGTACGATGTTCAAATTTCAATTGATTATAACGCCCTAATACCAGTCCTATACCAGAACTATCTATAAAAGATGTATTTTGAAAATCAAAAACAAGATCTTTCTGTGTTTCATCTATCAAATCACTCAATTGTCCACGATAAACAGGTGCCATAACACTATCAATTTCACCATAAAAATGGACAATAATCAGGTGATGACTTTTTTCAATTTCTATATGATTTTCCATTTCTATTCCTCCTTCCTAAGTATCATATACCAATTCAAAATGAAAAAAAATCGTTTCGCCAAAAGTAGAATTGATTCAACAAAACTAGAACATTTATGCAAAATAAAAATCCATCACAAGATAGATTTTTAAACCAGAATTTTCAATTGATTCACAACTTTTTCAACAAATGACAAAGCCTCAACATCTTGATTGACAATGATTTCAAAAGATGCAATATTTTCATCTTGACGCATTAAAAGCAAATGACCAATTGTTTCACCTTTTTTTAATGGTGGAACCAAATTTGTATAGTTCATCTGATACGTCACTTCAGTAGAATCACTTTTATCTTGAACATATTGAATATCTTCCTTAGCAATGGCTTCTATTTGTCGAACTTTCGCATTATCAATACTTACTTTTTCTATTACATCACCTTTTTGAAACAAAGTGACATTTTCATATAAAGAAAATCCATAATCCAACAATTGAGAAACTTCCTGATTTCTTATTTTAGGATCACTTTCCTTTAAGACAATACCAATTAATCTGAGTCCATTTCTTTTGGCTGTTGTGACAATACAATAACCGGCTTCTTTGGTATAGCCTGTCTTGAGTCCATCTGCTCCCTCATATGATTTTAAAAGCTTGTTGGTATTAACCAGCCAGAATTTATGTGCTGTATCTTCACGGATATAACTATCATAGAGTGATGTTGTCTGAAACAAACGATCTCCTCCTATTTCAATTAAGTAAGCTGCCATGATGCCTAAATCAATTGCACAAGTATAATGATTATCATCATGTAATCCTGTTGGATTTGCAAAATGTGTATTAACGAGATTAAGCTCTTTGGCTTTTTCATTCATCATTTTTACAAAATTATCATTCGTTCCAGCAATACGTTCCCCAATCATAACACAGGCATCATTTGCTGAAGCAATGCTGATGGCTTTAAACAAATCTGTCACATTCATCTTTTCACCCTCTTCAAGATAAATCTGACTCCCTCCCATACTGGCAGCATAAGCACTACAACTCAATTCTTCATCCCATTTCAGCGTTCCTTTATTAATCGCTTCAAACATCAAAATCATCGTCATAATCTTTGTGGTAGAAGCTGGAAAAAGTTTTTCTTTTTCATTATTGGCATAAAGAACCTGCCTAGATGAAGCTTCCATCAATAATGATGATGCTGCATTGGGTGTCAATTTCAAATCTTCTGCATGCACAGGGACAATCTGCATACATAATATGAATACACATAAACAAATCAAGTATTTTTTTATCATGAAAACACCTCAATTTATTATATGAAAAAAAGAGAAAATCAGTCCTTTTTTAAAAAGATTGCTTATCCCTATTTAATAAAAATACATTCACTTTTTGATGAAAGATGCAAGATTAACACCTTGCATCTTTCTATTTATAAGTCCAATGATAATTGTCTTTGCTTGTAACTTTTTTGTTTTGCCTGTTTGATTATATCATCTTTATGAACATGTCCAATTAATAAAGGAGAGCGTGGATCATGTCGTTTATAGTTTTCTATCACCTTTTGTTTATTTTCATTCGCATAACAATATAAACAACCATGTGGGCACGTATTATATTCTCCAATATCACGACTTGGATAACAATGACAATGTTGTCTTAAGGGTTGATTGGAAACAGAAATAAAATCATAACCTGTTATATTTTTTAGAATTGCTTCGTTTAAACAGCTTTGTGAAGATACACCTAAATATGAAAAATCATAAGGTTCTGCACACATTTGGATTTGAAATTGATATTTTCTGGCAATCTTTACAAAAGCTTCAACAAGGGCCTGTTGTTTCAAATAAGAAACTTCCTGAATTCCAGGAAAGTTTCTTTTTGTTTTTTGATAAAGATCAATAAAACTAATAATACAAAGATGTGTATATCCTTGAAGTTTTGAAAGTATATCTTCAAAGTAAAACAAATGTTTTTCCAATGTATATTCCTGATTGATAAAAATCGGATCATAACGAATACCTACTGCTTGTGGACCAAGTTGTAATGACAGTTTTTGAATATCAGAAATAACGTTTTGATAGTGTGGAACATGTGGTTCAATCTGTTTTCCATAGGGTGTAATGGTAACATAGAAAAAAGAAGGATAAGGTTTGAGTTCATCTAAACGTGATACTATAGGATGTGGATTTTTTGTACAGAAGACAAAACAATCTACAACATCTTCATTGATCAAATATTTAGTAATCTGTGTAGGATAATAAGGATTTCTGACATAGACATACCCTTCTTTTAAACGATGAAAAAACCAGTCACTGTAAAAAGCAACAATATCGCTGCGACCACTAATATTAAAAATCATAATTTATTTTCCTGTTGGAATAAAAGGAATAATACTTTGAGCAATTGTTGAAATCGGCATCGTTTGTAAAACAACACGACCCGGTCCTGTAATGACTGTATGAAATAAACCTTCGCCACCTAATAATTTATTCTTCATACCCGGTACAGTTTGTGTTGTCAATTGACAAGTTGCATCCATTAAAGCCAGATTACCAGAATCAACAATGAGCTTTTGCCCGGCTTCTAGCTGATATTCTACAGTTGCGCCATCAATTTCAATAAAGGCAACACCATGTCCAGATAAACGACTCATCACAAAACCTTCACCACCAAAAAGTCCTGTTGATACTTTCTTATTAAAGAAAACACTTCTTTCTACTGTTTCTTCACAGGCTAAAACAGATGATTTTTGAACAACAATTTCCTTACCAGGTGCTATATCATATTTTTTGATTTCACCAGGAAATGAAGAACCAAAAGCAATTTTACCAGCTTCTTTTGCCTGATAGACATTTAAAAACATTGTTTCTCCTGAAAACATTCTTCCAAAGGCTTTACCAATACCACCACTTGTTGTTTCCATCGTCATACATGGATCCATCCAAGCCATTGCGCCACTATCACTCACCATTTTTTCACCTTTCTCCAATTCACAAATGACAACTGGAAAAGGTGTTCCTTGAATTTCATACCTCATTTTATTTTCCCTCACTTTCTAAAGTTTTAATAATCAGCTCTGCTGTTTTTTGGTGTGATGCTAGAGGAACTTGATGGACATCACAAACACGCATCAAAGCATTAATATCAGGCTCATGGGGTTGAGCTGTCAGAGGATCTCTAAAGAAAATCACAAAATCCATTTTTCCTTCACCCACATAACCACCAATCTGCTGATCTCCACCATAAGGTCCAGATAAACAACGATGAATCTTCAAATCCGTATTTTCCATAATTTTCAATCCTGTTGTCCCTGTCGCAAATAATGTATGTTGCTTAAAAAAAGATTCATGTTTTTTGACAAATTCAATCATTTCCTGTTTTTTAGAATCATGTGCTATTAATGCTATATTCATATAAACCACCTCTTATTTTTATTATACATGAAAAAAAGCTCTCATCAAAATGAAAGCTTACAAAATATGTTTTTCAATAAATTTTCCAATACCATCATGATCATTATCATCTGTGATATAATCAGCAACGCTCTTTGTCTTGTCACTACCATTGGCCATCACAACACCAACACCAGCATGAAGCGTCATATCGTAATCATTATCAGCATCTCCAAATGTACATAATTGTTCCATTGAAATATCATGCATTGCCATCACTTCCTGTAAACCATGTGTTTTTGTAACTCTTGGATCCATATATTCATATAAAACACTGGCTGTTTTCAATGAAGATGATTTATACTTGTCATTAGAAAATGTCTGACTTCTTTCCACAACTTGATCCATATATTCAGGTTGACAAATAATAATCAGTTTAGGACGAGGTTCTTTTAAGAATTCATCAAAATCTATGACCTGATAAGGCACACGATCATCTCTTGATAACATTTGAATATATTCATCATCTTTTGGTGCATACAACACACCTTGATAAGGAATAGCAAAATTCACGTCCATATCCTCATAATGATGAATAATATCTTTAATCAGTTCTCCATCTAATGGATAGCTTGATTTATCTACATGAAGAGTATAATCATAAATTTCAGCGCCACCTGTTCCCACAATAGCATCTACCAAACCTTCAATACCCCAAATCTTTAAAAGTGTTTTGACGCTATGCACATCTCTACCTGTTGATAAGCCAAATAAAATGCCCTTTTCTCTCACTTTTTTTATCATATCAACTGTCATTGGAGAAACAATCCCTTGACTGTTTAATAATGTTCCATCAACATCACACATAATCGCTTTGACATCCATAAATGAAACCTCCTAAATATAATATTTTGTATAATAATAAATACGTAAAACATCAAAAATCATCATCATCTGATAATTGAATTGAATACCATCAAAACGTCCTGGCACTTGAATCACATATTGTGCTCCCAAATCATTTTTATTTTTATATTTAACATTTTGCGTTAACAATACAATTTGAGCATCTTGGATATTTTGATGAGCACTTTCTTTTAAATAATCATGTAAAGTTCTTCCAGTAGCACTCATAAAAATAACGACATCATCTTTTTGGAATTGAAAATCTTTCACAAAATGATGATATTGAATGACTTCTTTACCAAAAGTAATAAAATCAGTCTGAAATTCTACCGCAATGCTTGTTGGATACAAAGCCCCTATTAAAATAACACGTTTATTTTTAAATATGAGTTCACAAATTAATTCTAATTCCTTCACAAGACTTTCCTTATCATATGATGGATCCAACTGTTCAATTAAGCCTGCAGCCGAAACACCTAACATACGTGCACGAATCTGAGAGACACGCAGCATATAATCTGCAATAAGTTCATTTTGAAAATCTTCATAAGTTTCAAAGCCTAAATGTCTACAGAAATCTAAAATCTCATCTTCACGAAAATGCCCTTCATCTATAACTCTCTGCAATGAATAATCTTCCATTTCCACATAATGATGGACAACAAACAAACCAATACGATACATATGATCATCATCAAGACAACCATTTAAATATTTTAAAATTCTTGATAAAACAATATCCATAAATGCTCCTCCTTTACATATCTTGATTATAATCCATTTTTGAATGAAAAGATTATTTTTTCTCAAACAGATAAGAGACAAGTCTATTTTATCAAAGATAAAGAATAAAAACAGATGTCCAGCCACTTTAGACATATATTTTTATAAAAAACGAAAAAAAAGGAAAAAATTTGAAAAAATTTTTTCACTACTTTGAAATTTCTAAAAAATGTCGGAAAGAAAACTTGAATTTTCCTATTAGCATTGTGATGAATTCAACACATGGAAATGCTAACCAAATCCCTGTCATACCCCATAAAATCGCAAACAGACAAGCACCCATAATAATACCTATACATCCCCTTAACAAAGATAATCTGAATGCTGAAAAAACCTGATTGGTTGTACTTAATAAGGAAATTGTTAAATAATTATAGCCGATAAATATAAATCCAATAAAATAATATCTCATCCCTTCATCAGCGAGCAACTGTAAAGTTTGATGATTTTCATGATTAAATAAAGCAACCAAATGAGATGATAACAGATAAGCCATACATAACACACAGATTCCTATACTCAAAACCACATAACATCCCTTTTTATATAAGTATTGAATTTCCTGACTCTGTCCTTGACCATAG
Source organism: Massilimicrobiota sp. mt181 (assembly GCF_055420065.1). Taxonomy (NCBI): domain Bacteria; kingdom Bacillati; phylum Bacillota; class Erysipelotrichia; order Erysipelotrichales; family Erysipelotrichaceae; genus Massiliimicrobium; species Massilimicrobiota sp. mt181. The sequence goes on along the minus strand of NZ_JBVAYN010000004.1, from coordinate 64,448 downwards.
GCTCTGCTTAATAATGGCTGAAGTCCTTGCGCAACACCTGTAAAAATAGCCAAAACAATCAAAGCCAAATTTGCGACAATCCCATAGGCGGCTACACCAATATGACCTTCCAAATTTAAAATCAGTAAATTAAATACAACAAGCACAAGACTTGAAGAAAACTCATTAATAAAGCTTGATAGTCCTGGCTTTAAAATGGTAAGAAGTTGAGAAATTTGAAATGAAGTTCTTGTCAAGTGAAAGCCATGTCTTTGAAGGAAAATATAAAGACATGCAATGAAAACACTGATGGTTGGCGCCAAACCAGTCGCTAAAGCCGCTCCCAATATTCCCATATGTAAGGGATACATGAAAAGATAATCTAAAACAATGTTTGTTAAACTGCCAGATATCATCATCAACATTGCCAGTTGAGGACTTCCATCATGACGAACAAATGACATGAAAAGATGATTCAATAAAAAACTTGGTGCAAACATAAGAATCGTTCTTAAATAAGTTGTACATAAAGGCAATATATCCTGATTAGCACCTAAACATTTTGCAAGTCCTGAGGCACCATACAACCCCATGAAAAAGAATAAGCATCCTAAGCCTACCGTCATTTGAAAAGATAAAGTAAAGGTTTGATTCGCCTCACCATGACGTTGTTGAGCCTTATAGATACTATAGCAAGTGGCACCACCAATCCCAATCATCACTAATCCATTGAGAAGTCCAAATATCGCAATCGCTATATTTAAAGCAGCCAAACCTTCTGAACCTAATCTATGCGAAACAAAAAACGTATCTGCTAAAATTGTTCCTGATGAACCAATCATCCCCAAGATAGCAAACATCATATATCTCCAAAATTCTTTTTTTAAATGTTTCATTCATAATCCTCCTTTGCCAAAATAAAAAGGTGCCTGAACGCATTCCTTCTCAGATCTACGGAATACGTTCAAGCACCTCAAGATATATTCATCCGATGACAAATATTCATGTGCATTCTTTAATTTTGCTCAACCATCTTATCATGGCATTCATATAAAGTCAAATATTTTCAATATTATATATCACTATCAATCAATTTCATTTCTTTCATCACTTTATAAATACCATCATCATCAGGATCAGTAAAGAAATATTTTCCTAATGCTTTTAAATTGTCTGTTGCTCCTTCATAGACAACACCTACATTAACTTCTTGAAGCATCTGATAATCATTCATACTATCTCCAAATCCAATTGTATCTTTCATTTGTCCATGGAAATGATTCACAACCTTTAAAATACCATCAGCTTTTGTACAATGTTTTAAAATAATTTCTCCGTTTATAAAATCATCTTCCTCTTTAGAAAAAGTCACAATATTAAAGAATTCTTCTAAGAAAGGTACACAATCTAAAAAACTTTGTTTATGAGGTGCTATAAAACATACTTTGGTAACACCTGTTGTTAAAATATTAAAATCTTTAATTGGTAAACGATTTTCTCCCATACGTCTCAACTGAAAAAATCGCATTAATTCTAAATTGTTTTCACAATCTTTTTGATGTTTCTGATCAAAGAATTCATTTACACCTGGAGTCTGATATAAAGCATTTTTAGTTTCCAATGTAAATAAGATATGATTGTTAATGAATAGAGTCATCACTTCCGACAAAATATATTGATTCATAAAATTTTCAAAAATATATTCACCATTCACAATGACAAAACCACCTGCACTACAGATTGCTCCATCAAACTCAATATTTTGAATATCCCCTACAATAGACGTTGGAGCACGCCCTGTACAAAGAAAAGCACGATGTCCATTTTGTCTGGCATTTTGAATAGCTTGTTTTGTTTTTTCAGTCACCATTTTAGATTTGCCAACCAATGTCCCATCAATATCAAAAAATAAAAATTTTCCCATTATTTTCACCACCGCATATTATTATACATCATTTTTCGACATCACGTATAAAAATATCACTTTTTGAAAATAATTATGACAAAACTTCATCAATGAGTTGTGGCTTTCCAACAAATTCATCTGAAAAATCATAAGCATTGAAAATTTCAGTTTCAAGTTCCTGACTTAAACCCGTATTTGTATGAACTTCAACTAATACTTCACCCTTTTTCACAAAATCCCCTATTTTTTTATGAAGAACTAAACCAACACTATAATCAATCTCATCATCTGTTTTTTCACGTCCTCCACCCAGCTTCATACTGACTATACCTAAAGGCTTTGCTTTTAAATCTTTGACATATCCTGTTTTTTGACTATAAACAGGAATTACGTCTTTAGCCTTAGGAAACATTTCTGGATGTCTGATATAAGCATCATCACCACCTTGAGCTTTGACCATAGCACATAATGTACGAAGCGCTTTTTTACTTTCAATAGTCTCTTCAAGCATTTTTCTTGCGGTAATTAGAGAATCTGTTTTTTGAGCCTGAATTAACATATGACTTCCTGCCTGTAAACAAAGTTCTAATAAGTCTTCTGGTCCATGTCCATTTAAAGTATCAATAGCTTCTTTAACTTCCAGACTATTTCCAATAGCATAACCTAATGGCTGACTCATATTAGAAATGGTTGCTCTGGTATCTTTACCAAGCGAATCACCAATGTCAATCATTGTACGTGCCAATTCTTTGGCATCTTCAATTGTATTCATAAAGGCTCCATCACCATATTTCACATCTAACAATATCGCATCACTGCCTGCTGCCAGTTTTTTTGACATGATAGAAGAGGCAATTAATGGAATACAGGAAACAGTGGCGGTGACATCACGCAAGGCATACATTTTTTTATCAGCTGGATCTAAATGACCACTCTGTCCAATAATCGCCAAGCCACAATCATTAACCTGCTTCACAAAATCTTCTTCATCAATCATAATATGAAGGCCCGGTATAGATTCTAATTTATCCAATGTCCCACCAGTATGTCCTAATCCTCTTCCACTCATTTTTGCCACTGGTACTCCACAAGCTGCCACAATCGGTCCTAAAACTAAAGATGTTTTATCACCAACACCTCCCGTGCTATGTTTATCAACTTTGATTCCTTGAATACCACTTAAATCAATAACATCACCACTATGCATCATTTCTTTAGTTAAAATAGCTGTTTCTTCCTTATCTAAGCCTTGAAAACAGACTGCCATGAGCCATGCACTCATCTGATAATCAGGAATATCTCCTTTGGTATAACCTGCTACAATAAAGTGAATCTCTTCTGGAGTATGTTTGAATCCATCTTTTTTCTTTTCAATTAAATCAACCATTCGCATTGTTTTCTTCCTCACTTTTCTTTTTTAAAAGATTACGAAATCTTATATCTCCATTATACACTTCCCAGATTGTGAATGCACGATTTATCCAAAAATCAATATGATTTCACATAACAACAAAATGATTTCCCCAGTTTTCCATAATACCATTTTTTTGATTCACAATGCTTTCTCCTATATTCATTATATGTGATATACTCCTAGAGATCACCACATAAAAATAGAATTCAAAAATGGGCAGAGAAAAAGCAGTTCATTATCAAAACAAACTGCTCCTACAAATATTTTTTAATCAATGATAATTCCTTTTTATAATCTTTGACAATCTTTCATATAATAAATTATTCAGTAAACATATTCATTTGTGAAAACATTTTATAGAGCTTATATTCATCAAAAGGCAGATATTCGGCAATCGTAAATCCTACAACATTGGCATTTTCTGTAATACAGTGAAGAGTTCTTTCTAATTGATCAAATGTCATTTTTCCTCCACCTGAACCATCACCTGTTAATTCATCATTTGCAAAATAAGTAGAATGAAAAAGTTTTTCATCAAGAACATCAACATCAAAATGAACAAGTATATTTTCATGTTTCTTTATAAAAGACAAAATATCTTGATCAGATGCAAATTCATTTGTTTGTATTTTATAATTGACTCCTGCTTCATCTAAAAATTGTCTTTGATAATCATGTAAATCTTGAAGCCCCACATATAATATTTCATCAGATTGAAAATATTTATTTTTCATCAAATCGGATAAGCTTTTGTCTCCATAACCCATCAAAGAACCTAATACCATAGCATGAGCATTTGGATAACCATTTTTTACTGTAGAAACATCAGGGTGAGCATCTATCCAAATGATACCTACATTATCATATTTTCCATGTAAATAATCAAATGGTGCTAACGAAATAATACAATTTCCACCAATTGTAATTATTTTATCTGGATTTTCTTTTTCTATTTTTTCTATTGCATTTTTTATTCCTGATATAACTTCATTTTTTCCATAAATACCATCTATGACTCTTTTTTCTTTTCCATCCGGTGGTGAAATTTCCACGTTTACAACTGGTTGATTGTTATTTTGAGGCAAAATATGTGACATTAAATGAGCTCCAAAAAAAATATTGTTCCAATCCACCACTCATATAATCAGGATATAGTAATCTTATTGTCTTCATAACATCCTCCTTAAATATGATTTTATACTATTATAACACGCGCTATCACAATCGTCATTTGTTCTGCTTTTAAACGATTCCTTAAATGGAATCATTTGTGGTATATAAAATCTTTTAATGCATAATCAAAGACAAATGCCTCTCAATAAATATTATGCATTGCTTCAATAAATAAGATAAGTATTTTTGAACATCTGTAGAAACTCTTTTTCAACAGTTATTTTCTTTTATTCTTAATCTTTTTAATAGCCATAAAAAAGATGCATTCCTTGAATCTAGTTTTATAGATGATGTCTGTCAACTTTTGACTGAGTTTTTGTTTGATGATGAAATACATAAACTTGATTCCTTTCTCACAAAATATTCACTTACAAAATGCGAAAAAATACAAAGTTTTATTCAAACTTTGTATTGACTTCAAAGATACAATGTCCATTCAAATAATCTTTGACAGACATTCTCTTTTTACCTTCTAATTGTAATTCTGTTATCAAATAAACACCATCATTCACTTTAACACCAATCGCATCTTTAAAGATTTTGACGATTGTGCCATTATCCTGATGAGCATGATGTTTCACTGCATTTTCACATTGATGAACATGTCCAGCCCAGATTTTAACTGTCTTTCCCTGATAAGTTGTATAGCTTCCAGGCCATGGATTGGTTCCACGAACCTTGTTATAAACTTGTCTGGCAGACATATTCCAATCAAGACGTTCATCTTCTCTTGTTAGTGTAGGGGCATATGTGACCAGACTTTCATCCTGTGGGATGCGCTGATTTTGACCTGCAAGAATATCAGGCAAAGTCTCTTTAAGCAGCTTGGCACCTAAATCACTTAAACGATCATATAAAACACCCACTGTATCATCTTCTAAAATAGGTGTCTCTCTTTGGGCAATCATATCACCTGCATCCATTTTCTTGACCATATACATAATTGTCACACCTGTTTTATCTTGTCCATCAATAATGGCCTGATGAACTGGCGCTCCTCCACGATATAATGGTAACAATGATGCATGGACATTAATACAACCTAAACGAGGGATATCCAAAACTGCCTGTGGGACAATTTGACCATATGCTGCTGTAATAATCAAATCCGGTTTTAAATCCACAACCGCCTGATAATCTTCTTTAATACGTGCTGGTTGAATCACAGGTATATCATGTTTCAAAGCTTCTACTTTGACATCAGGCATTGTTAAAACTTTTTTTCTTCCTACATATCGATCAGGCTGTGTGACAACACCGACAATATGATAGTTTTCTTCAATCAACATTTTCAAAACAGCTAATGAAAAAGATGCTGTTCCCATAAATACAATTCTTTCTTTCATGTCATCACTCACTTTCATCAATTTATAATATTATGATATTTTTTAATTTTATACAATCATTTTCAATTTTTTTCTTCTAGATATTTCACGCATAGTGCTGTCAATCCATCAAGCATATAAGGACTTGATTCTTTCATACTATAAAATTCTGGCATAAATTCCTCAGGGATAAATGACATTAATTTGTTTTTGACTTCATTCATATCACTGGTCATTGGAGAACAGATGACAACAGCTTCTGGTCCCAACACACAGATAGAAGGTAATAATGATTTTGTGACAAGTTCCAAAACACCTTCGTGTGTCCAGGCTAGTTTTCCACATTCATCAGATAACTGCATACGTCGAATAAAATACTTAATCTCTCCAGCCAAACCATTTTTCCCTATAACAATCTTTCCTTGAGAAATAACACCCTGTCCACCAACACCAAAACCAAAAGGCTGCGAATGATAAATAATATTCTGATATTCAGGATGTTCCAACGCAAAACCAACAACAGCTGCATTAGCATTATTATAAATCACGACCTGTATACCATATTTCTTTTCAAAATCTTCCTTAATATCAATATTTCTTTCATCGACAGTATTTCTTAACTGTTTATCATCTTTAACGATTCCAGGCGTTGCAATACCAATCACATCAATATGAGAATGTTTTAATAAAACAGTATCAATAATATCATATAAATCATAAATATTCATTGTTGGTTTAATAATCATATTGCTATCAATGATTTCACAGTGATCACTTAAACGATAATAGATACGTGTCTGAGCTTTATTATGTGAAATGACAATAGATAAAATACGATTATCATACTCAACACAATGTGTATGTTCTTTTTTGATTTCCTGTGTTTTATTGGCATTATATTGTTCTAATTCATTTTGTAAGAATTTTAAAGCACCTAAAGCATCATAGGATGCAAAAACAGCTGTTGGAATCTGTAAAACCAGTTTATCCGTCAAACTGTCTTTCAAACGATTCAACATATAGCCAATCTGTGGTGCAATCAAAACAACATCATATTTTTCAACTTCTTCATAAATACTTAAATATGAGACAGCATCAAAATGATAATCCAAGCCCAGCATACCTGCCACACTATTTAAGTTTTCCGCAAACATTGATGTTGTTAGTCCTGCTGAACATGACAAAAGAACCTGTAATGTTTTCTCAGCTTTTAATCCAACCAATGTTTCTACCATCTCATCATACAATTGTTTGGCATGATCTTCATCATTCAGTTCAAAATGCAAATAAAACTTAACTGAATCATCTTTTTTCGAAACAATAGAAAATTCAACAATCGTACTTTCTTCAATCTGTGTAAATGTAATAGAAGCTTCCCCATAATCAGTTAATAATTTAATCAGATGTTCATCCTCTGCAACAATCTGATAATCATCACTATGATGTGACTGAATCCATGCAGGAAAATCAAAATCCAATACCTTTCTTTCTTGATCCATAAAATTATCCTCTTTTCTATATCTTAATTCTATTTTATCATGAAACCCCAAACAAAACCATATAAAGAAAAATAGCACATGAGTGCTATTCAATATTATGAACTTTACTTAAAACACGCTCAGCATCATCACCATCAACAATTGTTGGCTGATAATTATTGCGTGATGAAGTTGATGAAATCATACATGGAATGATTTCATGATCTTCTTTAACCAGCTGATCATCTTCAAAAGAAAAAGTATGCTGATAAATCATTGTATCCTTATCACTTGGATTCTTATTTCCACCAAAACAGAAATTTCCTAAACTATAAACAATTTGTTTGCCCTTATAAGTTTCTATTCCCTGTAAAACATGAGGATGAGAACCTATGACCAAATCAGCACCTGTATCAATTGTCTTTTTTGCAATGGAACGTTGTGATTCCATTGGAGATTGATCACGTTCAATACCCCAGTGATAATAAACAATAACCAAATCACTTTGTTTCTTTAAATCCATAATGGCTTGACTCATTTCAGATGTCAAACTATCTGGAAAAGAATAGCCTAAAAAACCAATTTTCACTCCCTGAACATCCATGATACAACTCTCATCATAGCCAAAATGCTCAATCTGATTTTCATCTAATATATCTTTTGTATCCTGCATTCCCTGTTCAAAATGATCACGGGAATGATTATTCGCTAAAGTGACAGCTTCAATATTCCCTTCCTTTAATATATTCACATATTCAGGTTTTCCCTGAAAGGCAAATGTCTTTTCAGCATGATCTCTGGAGGTTGTTAAAGGTCCTTCCAAATTGGCAATCGTTAAATCATCTTTTTCAAAAACAGATCGCACATTTTTCAAAAAATAAGTACTATCTTGTCCCTGATTTTCATATTCCTGATCAAAAGAACCACTATAGCCCTGACCAGCATAATTTCCTAATGTGATATCACCTACAAAAGATAAAGTAATTGTCGTTTTCTTCACTTCAGGTTCCTTTGTTTCAACAGTTTCTTCTGGTGTTTTCTCAACCATTTCCTTTTGATTTTGGCATGCCATCAATGTTAAAACCATCACCATTGATAATATCGCCTGTAATATTTTCTTCATTTTAACCTTCCCCATAATTCTATTATTCTTCTGAATAAAATTTCTGATAATAACGAATACGTATCAAATCTAAAATCATCATCGTCTGATAACCAAATTCCAGACCATCAAATGTTCCTAAAACATGTACAACGTAATCTGGACAAACATTTTCAAATTGAACATATTTCATATTTTGAGTCACCAAAACAACATAGGCATCACACAAATGCTGTTTGACCATTTTTTTCGCATTTTGTTCCATGGTACGTCCTGTTGCTGTGATAAAAATGACAACGTCATCATCAGAAAACTCAAATCCTTTATCAAAATGATGATATTCAATGACTTCCTTACCAAAAGTAATCAAATCGGTCTGAAAATCGACTGCAATACTGCTTGGATATAAAGCACCTACAATCACAACTCTCTTTTTTTCAAATATTAAATCACAAATCTGATCAATCGTCTTTAAGAATTCTTCTTTAGAAAATTTAATATTGAGATGTGACAAAAACTTATCAACTGAAGTATGTAACATTCTGGCATTAATCTGATCCAAACGAATTTGTTTATCAATCATTAATTGTTGATGAAACTCATCATAGGAATGAAATCCAAGATGATAAAAAAAGTCCTGAACTTCTTCTTGAGAGCACTTTGACATATTAACAAACTGCTGTAAATCATATTGACAGATATCTTGATAATGCTTCACTACAAAACTTCCTATACGATACATATAATCATTATTGAGACAACCATTTAAATATTTTAAAATACGGGATATTAATAAATCCATGATGTCACCCCTTTTCTCCATTATACAACAAAACAAAGCTGAAAACTAATATTTCTCTTTACATAAAATAAATCACTCTATACAAAAAGAGGCATTCCTGCCTCTGATATCTTCAAATCGCTTATTTAAGATAACGAACAATACTGTTATACTCATCACCACTCAGTCGATAAATACCATTATAGGGTTCTTCTATATAATATTGATGATCTTTCCTATAAAGGTAGAGAGATCTTCTATCAAATTTCAAATGAAATTCAAGTCTTACCTTTTGACTGACATTAAAAGGCACGCCATTGAGACTCTCCTGTTGGGTTGTTTTCCCTTGTAAAACACGCACAATATCCGCTATCATGTCTTGATCCGTCATTTTCTTACTTGCCTTTTTTTGGACGAAGACAATTCTTTTGATTTTTTGTGGCTGTGGGAAATTGAGCTGATAAGTCATTCTTGACATATACATGCCATATAAAATTCCTGAAATAAGCAATATGATAACTGCTATTTTGAATGTTTCTTTATGAATATGTATATGTCTATTCATCTTGTAATCTTTGAATCATTGCCCACATTGCTTTAGCTGAATTAAAATTTTCTGGAACGATATCTGAAGCCCCAATTTGAACATCAAATGTATCATTGATTTCAGCAACAATTTCTAAGATTGCAAACGAATCTAATTCTCCATCATCAATCAGTGTCTGACATCCTCTAAAATCAATATCACTATCAATGTCTTCTAATAATTCTAATAATTTTTCCATTCTCTTACTCTCCTTTATAATTAAATATATTTGTTTCAAAACGACTACGCTGTAAACATAATCCATCTTGTTTTGAATAAAGATAAATACTTGGTAAATCACGACTTAAAAAGAGTGAAATACCTTCACACATGGCATAGGCACCTACACGTTGAAATTCTAAAACATCTCCAATTTGCGGATTCTCTAAAGGCAGTGACTTAACAAGATTATCATTCATTGTACATAAAGAACCGGACACATGGCAGTGTACAATTTGACCATTTCCCTGCTCTTTTTTTAATTGGCGATAATAAGGAATTTTCATAGCCATCATTTGACCATAATAAGTCATTTGATGCATCCCACCATCAACAATACAATAAGGGACCTGATTGATTTTATAATCCACAATTTCTGTATAATAACGACCGCAATTTGCAGCAATAAATCTACCTAATTCCAAAATAATCTGTCCTTGAAAATGGAGACTCCCTAAGAGCTCTTTAAAACCTTTAAGAAGTTCGACTTCATCATAGGCTTTACTCCCATGAAAATATTCTACATAAAAACCTGGTCCGAACTCTAATTCCTTAGCAACATATCCATATTCTTTTTCCAATCTCTGTAAAAGTGTATCGACATATTTGAGTTCCTGTTCATACAGATTTAATTTTTTTCTTTGAGTCCCAGAAAAATGTTGAATTCCAACAATGTCAACATAGGGATATTGCTTGCGAGAAGCAATAAGATGACATAACTCTTCTTCAGACATACCAAACTGATTTCCGGTTGTTATTCTTAACAATGTTGATACCTGACAATCCAGTTGTTTGGCTATTTCATGAATCATTTCAAACTGGTGTACAGATTCACTTGTATAAACAAGACAATCACGATATGTCGCCATAACTCTTAAAAGTTCATCTGCATTTTTATACACACCTGATAAGACAACTTTCTCCATAGGAATATTAGCTCTTTCACAAATCGCAAATTCTCCATGAGAACAGACTTCATAACGATTTATGATACCTTCAATGCTTTGAATGACAAAAGGATTGGCTTTCATAGCATAACATAACTGTATATTGTCTCCTAACATGTCTTGGATAAACTTTATTCGCTCTTGTAATACATCTATATCAAAGACATATGCCGGTGTTGCTAGATTTGTGATAACATCGCGATACTGTGGTTCAAACATTGTAATCCTCCTTTATCATTGACTTTAATTTCTCTCTATCAATCTTTCCATTTTTTGTGAGTGGGAAACCATGAACCTGACAAAAGGCATTGGGAATCATAAAGACAGGGAGCTCCCTTTTTAAAGCACGTGTCAGTTCACGGCGTTCAATATCACCATCATAGAAAGCTATGATTTTATGATTTTCAAAAAGACAGCACGCTCTTTGAACAGTGTCTACATTTTGCATAGCCTTTTCAATTTCGCCTAACTCAATTCTATGACCCATATGTTTAATTTGAAAATCTTTGCGTGATGCAAAACACAATTCACCTTGTTGATTATAGTAACCTAAATCACCTGTACGATAAATGATCTCTCGATAACGAGAATTCAATGGATTTTGACAAAAAGCCTGCTTTGTCTGTTGAGGATTGTTATAATATCCTAAGCTGACAGCTGTTCCACTAACACAGATTTCACCTAAAACATCTGGCCTAGTCACTTCCTGATTGTCTTCATCTAACAGAAAGACCTTTTCATTATGAAATGCTTTTCCAATGGGAATCACATCATCCTGATCCATTTCACTCATAATATGATAAGCACAATTACACGTAATTTCTGTTGGTCCGTATAAATTGACATACATCGCATCTGGTAAATAAGACTGCCAAATACGTAACTGTTTCATAGGCATGACTTCACCACTAAACATGACTTTGGTTATCTTATGGGGAATCTTATATTCAAATCCTTTCAAAGTTGAAATAATACAAACAGCAGATACTGCCCAAATAATTGTTGTGACTTCTCTTTCACATAAGAAATCCAATAATTTAACAGGTATTGAAAAATATTGTCTTGGGATGATTTGCATAGTTGCGCCAGTTTTAATTGTTGAATAAATATCTTTAACAGAAACATCAAAATCCCAAGGAGCCTGATTACCAATGACATCATTTTCATGAATATCAAATGTTTTTGTAAATGTTTCAATAAAATCGATGACACTGCGATGAGATACACAAACACCTTTAGGAATACCTGTAGAACCAGAAGTAAAAATAGTATATAACGGCATTGTATCAATATGTTGACTGGCAATTATATCTAATTTTTCTTGATTAATTTGTCCATATAAATCTTCTAATAAGATAATCTCACTTTCCATTTTTTTCTTTTGAAGTAAATCCAGATATTTTTGAGATGTCACAATCATTTTTGATTCCAGTGTTTTCATAATATGATTTAATCTTGTTTGAGGCTGTTTCATATCCAACAAAACATAAAATCCACCAGCATAGACCACTCCAAAAAACAGACAAATCGTATCGACACTCTTTTCCATAAAAATAGGAACTGGTTGTCCAATAGAAATCTTTGAAGCTAAGGCACTGCCAATCTCCTGCGCTTTTCTATATAACCCTTCATACGTTATAGATTGATCAATATCTGCAAAAGCAACCTTATCAGGATATTTTCTGGCACTCTCTTTTAAATAATCTAAAACATTGTACATTTTATATCTCCTATTTCTCTATAATTTCTCTGACTTCTTTATAGTTATATCTTTTTTTCTTTCCCAAACGAATCTGCTCATCAGCCCATTTGTATATTTTTTCATAGGCTACCACCTCCTGTTGGTATCGTTGAATGATTTTTTCATCATGAGGAGTATCTGATAGATGATATTTTTCGTCTAATCGTTTTCCTAAATACATTGTCAATTTCTTTTGACCATAAATATTTAAATGATTCTGATTATAAAAATCTGTTTGAGGATTCAGACCCATCTCATCAACATAATCATCCATATCTATACACTCATAACCATATTGGTGTATCAAAGCTTTTGCAGCATTATTACGTTCGCGTTCTGGTATCATTTTCTCTGAATAGTAACGAGGCATATTTGTAAAAACAATATTCGTTAAACCTTGTTTTTGACAATACTCCAATAACTCTTTTAAGTGTTGTCCTGATAAATGATACATTGGTCTTTCTTGTGTATGTGCCCTAATAGGAATTGAAGATTTTTGAGGTATGATTTGTGCTGTCCCCTGAATACCCGCTGATAATAAATGAATATTGTCCTGATGGATGAACTCATCAATACTTTCTTCCACATTGTCTTTAAATTTTGCCCAATTAGAATGGTATTTTAAAAATGGAATATAATATGATAATCTTTCATCTTCAGGAACCAGCTCCTGAATAGTCTGAACTTTATTTTCAGAATAGGGCATATTATCAATCCATGATCTCAAAGGCCCTTCTCTAGTTTCAAAATCATCATTATACAATATACCATTGATATCAATCAGAATGACTTTGGGGTTTTGTGTCTTTAAGACTTCAATTAACATAGATTTCGCAATTCCCATAGGAGCGGCATTTGTTCCAAGAGAATAACTTGTATATCCAAATTCTTGAAACGCTAAAGGCGCAGAATAATCGGTAAATGCTGTACTGGCTCCTATCATGACCATATCAAGACTATTTTTTTCTAATTTATAAAAATTTTTGACACGGACAGCATCTGAACTGTATGCCTGACGACACATGATAAAATTCATCCCACATACCAGTCCTATCATAATGACTGTCATCATCAAGATTTTGCATTTTTGCGATTTTGTCATAAATTGCCTCCTTAAAACTGCATATATACAAATTGTGTTTGGTCATAACCAGGACCATACATACCAAACAATAAAACAATCAGAAATGCAACAATATAAACACCCCAACGTACCCAGACAGATCTTTTTTCAATACATTCACGTACACTCTTTTTCTCCTGAAGAATATCTACAATCAATAAAACAATAAAACCTACCAATAATACAACATAATTTTTACCATTCAATCCAAATGAAACAAGTTCCTTTTTGATTCCTATTGGAAACTCATAAAAGTGAAAACATTTAAGAAAAATGTGCCACCCATCAGCAAATGTAGCCGCTCTAAAAATAATGCATCCTACACAAGTGATCCAGAAAGTACGTAAAATCTGAAAAAGCTGAAAACCATGGGATTGAACGGGTATATGCAATTTTTGATTCAAATAGCTCCAAACTGGTTTCATTAATCCACTGATGCCAATTAACAAGCCATAAAAAATTCCCCAGACAATATAATTCCATTGAGCTCCATGCCATACACCTACCAAGAAAAAGACAAGTAAGTTTCCTAAAGCGATTGGTAAAGTTCGACCCATATGTTTACCAAAATGTTTCTTGGCAAACTTTCCTATTTTTCGAACACCTTGAGTTAAAGAAAATGGATAAAAAACATAATCTTTCATCCAGCTTCCTAGTGACATATGCCATCTTCTCCAAAACTCAGAAACGCTCTTAGAGAAATAAGGACGACGAAAATTTTCTGCCATGGTGATGCCCATTGCTTGTGCACATCCACGCGCAATATCTATACAACCAGAAAAATCTGTATAATCCTGAATTGCATACATAAAGACGCCTAAAGCCACACCCATGCCTGAAACATTCAAATAATTTTCAAAGACAAAATTAGCTATAACAGCTGCTCTATCTGCAATAATCATCTTTTTAAAATAGCCCCATAACATAAGCTGTAAACCAAATTTCAAATCATGATAACTCGCTTTTTTGGGTGCATAAAGTTGGGGTGCCAGATCTTTAAATCGACCGATAGGTCCCTGAAGAATTTGTGGAAAAAAAGACACAAATAAAGCAACTTTTGCTAGATTACGTTCTGGCTCCACTTTTCCCCAATAAACATCAATCACATATGACATTGTTTGAAATGTATAGAAAGAAATACCTAATGGCAATATCAGATGAAGTGTTGGAATCTGACTTCCCAATGACAACGTTTCTAATAGGTGGTTGATATTTTCTGCAAAGAAATGAAAGTATTTTAAAAATAATAATATTCCAAAATTTAATACCAATGTGAAAATCAGCACTCTTTTCCTTTTCAGCTGATATTTCTTTTTACTTTCCTTTGTGGATGCGTGACTCTTTTCCATTTGATATTGCTTACCCATATATAGCGTTGCAATATAGGAGCTGAGTGTGGTTAATAAAATAAATATCAGAAACTTCACACTTGCATAACAATAGAAAAAGTAACTTGCTATTAACAAGAAAATCCATTTCCATTTAGCTGGAATAAGAAAACTTCCCACTAAAACAAATAGAAAAAACAATAAAAAAACTAATGTATTAAAAGCCATAAAATCATTCCTTATTAATCTTTTTTACACAATTCATCTTATAAAATTGTTATGAATTTACTATGGAAATCTTGTGTACTTTCTGTGTATCTTGTCAGATTTCATTTTCAAATAAAAAAAGAAGTCAAATCATAAGATTGACTTCCTCTTGATATCTCATCAAAATCATGAGTTGAAAACTAAAAACTTTCTCACTCACAACATGATTTTTATATTTTCAGTTTAGAAAAAATCATTCAACTCACTAAAATCAATTTCTCTCTCTAAAATCAGTTCCTTTAATCTGGCAAGCTGATTAATAAAAAGTGTTCTTCTCTTTTCTAGTTCATCTTTTTCAAAATTATCATTTTCAAACATTATCCATTCTTCAAGATGATTGAAAACATCCTGATATAAATTTTGACAAAATTGTAACATACTGGTATGCGAATATTGATGACCAATATACTCTTCAGACAATAGCTCTCGTCCATCTCTTTCTAATATGATATGACAGTTATAATAACTGACCACACATAATAAACGCCCTGGCTCCATAAAACCTTTCACACAAAAAGGTAACCTTGTTTCTAATCCATGGATAGCCTGATCCAACCACTGCAAAGCAATATCATCCAAATAACTCAAACGAAATGAGAAAGTACCATCAAGCTGAAACTCAGTCCAACCATATTCTGGTTTTGTTAACATCAAATCATCTCCATTCTTCATTCATTATTTTGTCCATATTATATGGTTTTATGTATTGACTAAGAGACAGCATCATTTAAAAGAACTGTCCAAGAAAGATTAATAATTCTTTAATTCCATAAGAATAGAGAAATAATCCTGCTGGTTTACAAAGCATATTGATCAACATATATTTCTTTGTTGACATACTGGTCAGTCCTGCAATCATACACAATAAATCATCGGGAAAACCAGGAAGAAGAATAGCTAAGGCAAAGAACATTTCAAATTTTTGACCTTTATCCAGCCAGCCAATATATTTATCATATGTTTTTTGATCAGTGACTTTCAATATAAAATTCTGACCATATTTTTTAACCAACTTAAAAATAATATAAGAACCTATCAATAAGCCAATATAATTATATATAAAACCTTCTACCGGTCCAAAAACAATAACACCAATTCCACTACTGACACCACCAGGAATAATAGGAATCACAACCTGAATGATTTGGATAAGAATAAACACAAGAGGTGCTATCGCTCCTAACTCCCTTAAATATAATTGAAGACTTTCTGGATTGGATAAATAATGAGATTGACCCAAATAAACTATCAATACACATAGGGCAATAGTCCCAATCACTGTTAGCCATTTTGTTGATTTTAATGCCATACTTTTCACCTCAATAATAGTATAACCATGAAAATATAATAAAATGATGTATAAATTCTTAATATTTTCTAAATATAACTTATTTTTGATGATTTTTTATCCCAAGCTCATATAATCTTCAATGACTATATATTTTTTTATCACCCTATCTGTACCATATTTTTATTTCTCATGAACTTTTTTACCAGAAATATGTTCAATATCAATAGCTACCAATTGGACGCGATCAAGACTCTTTTTCATAACTGATTCAACTTCTTCAGCCGTTGGAAAATATTTAAGTGCAAATGTACGTACTTTATCTTCAGTCACTTGACGATCTTCAATAAGTCTGGCACGTCCAAAGACAACACAGCTTGATACATAATAAGCCCAGTCTCCATCCACCAGATATCCATCATCCCATGTTGTCAGACACACTTTATCATTGGCTTTTATCGCATCAATTTTATGTCCTGATTTTGCACTATGGAAATAAATCCTGTTTTCTTCTTCATCATAGTAAAAATTAATAGGTATCGTAAATGGGTATCCATCATCACCATGAACTGAAAAAGCTGCTCTTCGATTCTTTTTTAATAATTCTTTTGCTTCTTCTATAGAAATTTCATTTTTTACTCTTCTCATTTTTCTAAACATTACACAAATCCCCTCTCTTTATTGTTCTTTGTTTCTTATTATAAAGCAATTTTTTATTCATAGAAAGATTCCAAAAATCATTTATAAAAAAAATCAGACTTTTTCAACAAGCCTGATTTTAACACTATGCATTTTTAGACAAGTTCATCACCAAAGGAAATACCCATCAGTTTCGCATTTCTTATCACATCACCCTGTACATCTACATATTTTAATTTTCCTGCTGTTTCTTCTAAAGGAATAGCATTCAAATGATGATCAGTGAAAACAACCAATTTTCCATAATCTTTATTCATAATTAAACGGGCACCTTCAACACCAAATAATGTTGAAATTTCACGATCATAAGGGCATGGCTGTCCTCCACGTTGCGCATGTCCAGCACAAGATACACGAATTTCCTTTTGAGTGTAATGTGCTAATTTATTAGCAATTTCATAAACAACAGAATGTCCTTCTCGACTGGCTACTTTTAATTTGTATTGTTTCTTTGACAACATAGCCTCTTCCTTTGAAATTGCTCCTTCAGCACATGCAATCACGATAGATTTCTTTCCAGCATTTGTTTTATTTTGAATCACTTGTGCTAAAATTTCTATATCATAAGGAATTTCTGGCAAAAGAATGATATCTGCTCCTGAAGCAATGCCTGCTGACAAACAGATATGTCCAACTTTATGCCCCATAATTTCCACTACAAAAATACGGCTATGACTATCAGCAGTTGTCTGAATTTCATCTAAATATCTTGTCGCAATATTCACTGCAGACTGAAATCCAAAAGTATAGTCTGTTCCCCAAGTATCATTATCAATTGTTTTTGGTAAACCAATGACATTCAAACCTTCCTGAGATAAAAGATTCGCTGTTTTTAAAGATCCATTGCCTCCTAATACCGCAAGACAATCTAGTTTAAGTTTTTGATAAGTCTTTTTCATGGCCGCGACTTTATCAAAACCATTTTCAATGACGCGCATCTTTTTAAAAGGACATCGCGATGTTCCTAAAATGGTTCCTCCTAAATTGAGAATATGCTCAAAATCCTCAGGTTTCATATTGACATAATTTTCATGCATCAACCCTTTATAACCATCTAAAAAACCAATAATCTCTACATCATTTCTTTGTTGATAAAGTGTTTTTGCAAGGGCACGCATTGTCGCATTCAAAGCTTGACAATCACCACCACTTGTTAGTATACCAACTCTCACAATATCACTCCTTTACACCAATTCCTTTTTTAAAAAAGTATTCCTGACTGTTTAATGGCTCTTTTTTATTTTTAATACGTTTATAAGTTCCATCTCCCAATAATTCACAAGCCTTCACATTATCATTTAACATAGTGTTAAACATTGAACAAATGATTTTTTGAATTTTCTTATCAAAAATTGGTGTTGCAACTTCTACACGTCTTTCTAAATTTCTTGTCATTAAATCAGCTGAAGAAATATAAACTTTCTTATCTTCTCCGGCACCAAAAATATAGATACGAGAATGTTCAAGATAACGTCCAACAATAGAAATAACTCTAATATTATCAGTATATCCTTCCACATGAGGAATAATACAACAGATTCCTCTCACAATCATATCGATTTTAACACCAGCCTGACTAGCCTCAATTAACTTATTAATCATTGTTTTTGATGTCACAGAATTACACTTAAATCCGACATAAGCTTCTTTTCCCTGTTTTGCCAGTTCAATCTGTTCATCAATATATTCACAAATTTTAGAAATCATACAATGTGGAGCCACCATCAAATGATGTGTCTCTGACATCGTTTCTCCTAAACTTAAATGATTAAAGACATCATTAATTTCTTCACCAAGTTCACGATTGTGTGTCATTAATGATAAATCTGTATAAAGTTTTGCAGTATTTTCATTATAATTTCCTGTTCCAATCTGAGAAATATATTGGACACCTTGACTATTCTTATAAGTAATTAAGCAAAGCTTTGAATGAACCTTATATCCATCTAAACCATAAATAACACGACATCCTGCAGCCTCTAAACGTTTTGACCAGTCAATATTGTTTTCCTCATCAAAACGTGCTCTTAATTCTACTAAAACAACAACTTCTTTTCCATTATCAGCAGCTCTAATTAACGATTTGACAATCTTCGAATTCTTTGCGACACGATATAATGTCATTTTAATACTTGCGACATGAGGATCACGACTTGCCTCATCTAGTAATCTTAAAAATGGTGACATTGATTCAAAAGGATAAGCCAATAAAATATCTTTCTTTGCAATTTGTTTAATCATTGGTATTGCATTTTCAACCATTGGACTATTTCTTGGCTCTAATTTTTTATAAAACAATTGTGGATACAATAATCGCAGATGATCTCTTAAAAGACCAATAAAACCTAAATCTAATGGTGCTTGTGATAAGAAAACCTGATTCTTCTTCAAGTTCAAGAAATTCATCAACATCACAACTTCCAATTCTTCTAATCCTTCAGATATTTCCAAACGAATTGGACATAACTTACGACGCTGTTTAATCAATGTTTCCATCATTTCTCGATAATCATCATGTCCTTCTAAAGAATGATCATCCTCATCAATATCAGCACTTCTTGTCACACGAATAAATCCCTTATTTTTAATCGTATACTTACTAAAAACTTTCGAAACAAAATGTAAGATAATATCTTCAACCAAAATAAACTGTCCCTGCATACTTGGCACAGCCAGCATTCTTTCATCAATCGCATTTCCACAAGATACGATTCCCATTTTACGTTTTCCTTTTTTAGATTCCAATTGCACAATAATATAAAGCTCCTTATTATTCAAAAAAGGAAATGGCTGTCTCTTAGATACAACCTGTGGTGAAATTAAAGGTAAGATTTCTGAATCAAAATACTTTTCAAAATACTTACGATCCTCTTTATTTTTAAGTTCATGATATTTCACAATTCCCCAACCATATGCTTTTAAGTCATCCATAATACGTGCATAAATACGATCTTTCTTACGATTTAAAAAACCAACACGTGTTAAACATGCCTTAAGCTGTTCTTCTCCTGTCATTTGTGTTTTATTATCCTTTGAAGCTGGGTAAAATAACATTTGGTCATATAATGTTCCAATACGTACCATAAAAAATTCATCCATATTAGACTGAAAGATAGACACAAAATTCAATTGTTCTCCCAAAGGTACTTTTTTATCTTTCGCCTGCATTAAAACACGGTCATTAAATTTCAACCATGATAGTTCTCTATTTTCTCTACAACCTCTCATATTTTCCTCCTTCTTTTATGTACTTCAAAAATAATATGTCTTATCAATATAATCAAGTCTATTTTTTTGATTTACAGAAAATTAAGGCTTTCTTTACATAAAATTCACAATTTTATTTTACACTTTTTTCTTATCAAAATAAACATCTTTTTATCTTTCATTTATACATACATGAAAATTGATTTTTGGTGTCATTTTGACTATAATTGATATGAAAAAAAGAAAAGGAGTTTGAGAAAATGAAAATGACAAATGATATTCATTATGTTGGAGTCAATGATCATCACATTGATTTGTTTGAAGGACAATATCATGTTCCTCATGGTATGGCTTATAATTCTTATGTGATTGTTGATGAAAAAATTGCTGTGATGGACACTGTTGATATTCATTTTACCCATGAATGGCTTGATCATGTTGCTGATGCCTTAAATGGGCGAAAACCTGATTATTTAATTGTGCAGCATATGGAACCAGATCATTCTGCTAATATTGCGGAATTTATGAAAGTTTATCCAGAAACAACCATTGTTGCGAATGCAAAAACTTTTATGATGATTGATCAGTTTTTTAATCTCAATGAAAATATTCAAAGACAAGTGGTGAAAAATGGTGAAGAGTTGTCATTAGGACAACATACTTTAACCTTTGTGTTTGCGCCAATGGTACACTGGCCTGAAGTCATGATGACTTATGATCAAAAAGAAAAGATTCTATTTTCAGCTGATGCTTTTGGAAAATTCGGAGCATTAGATGCAGAAGAAGATTGGGATGATGAAGCACGTCGCTATTATATTGGAATTGTTGGAAAATATGGCGCACAAGTTCAAGCTGTATTGAAAAAAGCAGCAACTTTAGATATTCAAACTATTTGTCCTCTACATGGTCCTGTATTAAAGGAAAATCTTCAACATTATCTTGATCTTTATCAGACTTGGTCTTCATATCAGGTAGAAACAGAAGGAATTATGATTGCTTATACATCTGTTTATGGACATACAAAGAAAGCCATTGATTTATTAGTAGATAAACTGAATGAAAATGGTTGTCCAAAAGTTGTTGTGCATGATTTGGCACGTGATGATATGTCACTTTGTGTTGCGGATGCTTTCCGTTATAGTAAAATCATTATGGCTTCAACAACATATAATGCAGATATTTTCCCATTTATGAAAGATTTCATTCATCATTTACTGGAAAGAAATTTCCAAAATCGTACTGTTGCATTGATTGAAAATGGATCATGGGCTCCAATGGCAAATAAAGTCATGAAAGGACTTTTAGAAAGCTGTAAAAATATTAATTTTGCAGAACATCAAGTCACAATCAAGTCTGCTTTAAATGCTGATAGTCAAAAAGCTCTTGAAGAATTGGCAGATGAATTATGCCGTGATTATATTGCGCAATCTCAAGATAAAGCCAATAAACATGATATGAGTGCTTTATTTAAAATTGGATATGGGCTTTACGTTGTCACTTGTCATGATGGTAAACAGGACAATGGTCTGATTGTGAATACTGTCACTCAGGTCACTGACAACCCTAATCGTATTGCTGTGAATATCAATAAACAAAACTATTCACACCATGTCATTAAACAAACTGGAAAATTAAATGTTAACTGCTTATCTGTTGATGCACCTTTTAGTATTTTTGAAAGATTTGGTTTCCAAAGTGGTCGTACAGTCAATAAATTTGATGGTTTTGAACCATTACATTCTGATAATGGTTTAGCATTCTTACCACGTTATATCAATGCCTTTATGTCACTTGAAGTAGAAAGTTATGTGGATTTACAGACACATGGAATGTTCATCTGTAAAGTTACTGAAGCACGTGTGATTTCAGATGCAGAAACAATGACTTATACATACTATCAAAATAATGTCAAACCAAAACCACAAACAGAAGGTAAAAAAGGATTCGTATGTAAAATCTGTGGCTATGTCTATGAAGGCGATGTTTTACCTGATGACTTCATCTGTCCATTATGTAAACATGGTGCTGTAGATTTTGAACCTATCCAATAAGGCAAAAACGAATGATTATCAAAATCATTCGTTTTTTTGTGCAGTATCTTGAATAATTTGCCCATCTTCAATACGTAAAATACGATCAGCCACATTGGCTATCATTTCATCATGGGTTACCATAATCACAGTTTCATGATACTTCCTTTGTGCTATTTTTAATAAATTAATCACTTCCTGTGAACTTTTCGCATCCAGATTTCCAGTTGGTTCATCCGCAAAGATGATGGTAGGTTTGGATGCTAGTGCTCTAGCGATTGCGACACGTTGCTGTTGTCCACCTGAAAGTTCGTGGATAAAAGCATATTGCTTTTCCTTAAGTTTCAATAAATCAATAATCTCATCAACATATTCTTCATCTACCTGTTTATTATCTAAATGAATAGGCAAAACAATATTTTCAATCACATTATGTGTTGTAATCAAATTAAAGAATTGAAAGACAAATCCCATTCTTCGTCTTCTTAAACGTGTTAAACGATCATCATTCATATCATAGAGTGATTCTCCCTGTAAATAGACTTTACCAGCATTGGGTCTCACTAATCCAGCTAACACATGCAATAAAGTACTCTTCCCACTGCCACTGGTTCCAACCACAGCCACAAAAGAACCTTCTTCAATCTCAATCGAGATATTCTTGATTGCATCCACCTTATTCTCATCATATCCATAAGTTTTTCTTAAATTCTTTCCTTCTAAAATAATCATGATAAACCACCTCCATTATCAATATTCATTAAATCATTCCATAACACATATAATGGTACAATATAAATAAACATGCATATACCTAAACATATGAAATTCATAATAAGAAATTCGCTTATAGGAATATAGGCGATATTAAGATAAGATCTTTCCAATAAAATCAAAGCGATATTGATGACATTAATAATGATAAAAGAATAGAGACCTTTTTCTAATTCTTTGATTAACATTTCTCTTTTTGTCATTCCTACAATTCTCATCATCATATAATCTCTTTGATGATTCAGTAGATAATTTTTATTCAAGTAATAACATGATACAAAGAACATCATCATAGTCACAAACATCATCTCATCATCAACAAGTAATGGTATTTCTTCATGAACATTGTCATAGGATATAAATTCTATTTCTCCACGATCATTAATAGATAATCCATTTTTTTGACGACTATCTTGAATCATCTTTAAATATTGATCACGCTTTTCAAAATCATCATACCAGATACATAACACCGAATGAGATGATGAAAACATTTTATCAAAAGCTTCTTTTTTCATAAAAATATCACCACTTATAAATGAATATTCATAACTTTCAAAATGATCTTCATTGGTTGTATAAGATTCTACAATTCCTGTAACATAAAAATCATGATTTTCTATTTTTATAGTCTCTCCTATTGCTATACTTGTATATTCGTTCACTAAAACTTCATTTTCATTTTGAGGATAAGTCCCTTCTATTTGTGCTTTTTTCATGAATTCATCATTCAATTCTATAATTGGTGATGATGAAGAACTCCTTTGAGATGATTCATAAGCAGTATTTTGATATGAATATGTATATGTTTTAGGAAAATGAAGCTGTTCAAGTTGCTTTAACTGATCAATATCCCCTTCTACTTCAAGATAATAAGTTTCCTGACAATTAAAGACATATTTGTTAGTACTAGCTGTTGTATTATTGTAAGCTTTAATCATTTGATTCATCAGTAAAGTTCCACTACATAGACAAATCAATATAATAAACAAAAGATTCATTCTCTTATGATTTTTCCATTCTCTCCAAGCTATGCGCCATTTATAAAGATACTTTAATTTACGTATTCTCACATCAAAATATTTAAACTGTGCACTATCAAAGGCTCCACTTAATGCTTGATATGAAGATTTTCTTGCCGGATAAATAAAGAAACAAAGAACACTTAAAAAAGCAACAAAGGTATAAAAAAGATAGGCTGGTAATGAAAATACATAAATGAAGCATTCCTGTGATAGTGAAATATAGTAAACAATCAAATAGGAAAGTACTGGTGCTAGAAGCGTCGCTAATAATATGGAAAAAATACTACATAAAGCAATTTCATACATTTCCATAAGAAAAAGCTGTTTCGTTGTCATTCCTATTCCTCTTAACAAGGCAAATTCTTTCACTCTTTTTTGTATAAATGTTGTTGTCAAAATGAACAAAGACAAGATAAGAAAAATACCACCTTGTAAAAAAGCTCCAAAATTTTCAGAACGCACCATATATTGAACCCAAACCTCATCATGATCATACCCATATGTATTATCCGATGTCCATGTGACCTTTTCATCATCAGTTAAATAAAAAGTATCACAATATAAATAAGATTCATAAAAATCATCTTGTGCCATGATATACATATCACAGAAAATATCTTGAGAATTATGGACAATCCCTACAACTTTCATTTTTTGTGATGTCCCTAAAATATCCACTTCAACAAGATCATTGATTTGATAGGGCAATTGATCACTCACCACAATTTCATGATTTTGTGAAGGAAAATGTCCTTCTTTTAATGTAATTGCACAAAAATCATAAAAGCCTTCATCACCAAAACCAATTCTATTTTGATTTTGTTCTCCTGCCGCATACATCAGATGAACTTCACCATTGTCAAAGTCACCTATATCTTTTTTTAATCCTTCATAATCTTGAACATAATAAGCGTTGTACCATGATCCATAATACTTTTCATTATAAAATCTATGCATTTGATGATAGGACTGTGTGCCAATAATATAAGTATGAAAGGCTAATGTCATCACAAAGATGAATACACACATAAAAAGATATTGACTTTTATGAACTTTGACTTGACAATATGCCAATTGAAATATCGTCTTATTCATATCCCTTCCCTCCTTGTCAATATCTTATCATTCGTAACTTAAATGCCAGTGACTTCTATAATTTTTCTCGGTGAAAATTTTAGGAAGATAAATTTTAAAAACTGCACCATTTTGATTGTATATATGAACACTGCCATGATGAGCTTCTATAATCCCTTTGACTATGGACATATCAATATATAAATAATGTACCGCCACTGGTTCCAACCACAGCCACAAAAAACCTTTTTCAATCTCAATAGAAATATTCTTAATCATATCTCCCCTGTTTTCATCATATCCATAAGTTCTTCCTTAAATTTTTTTCAAATGATTATATTAATCCATCTCCATTATCAATATTCATTAAATCATTCCATAACACATATAATGGCACAATATAAATAAACATACATATACCTAAACATATGAAACTCATAATAAGAAATTCTCTTATAGGAATATAAAGAATATCAAGATAAGATTCTTCCAATAAAATCAAAGCGATATTGATAATATTGATAATGATAAAAGAATAGAGCCCTTTTTCTAATTCTTTGATTAACATTTCTCTTTTTGTCATTCCTATAATTCTCATCATCATATAATCTCTTTGATGATTCAGTAGATAATTTTTATTCAAGTAATAACATAGAACAAAAAACATAATCAAACCAACAATCATCATTTCATTATCTACAAGAAGTGGTATTTCTTCAATTGAGCTTATATAAAATGTGACCTCCTGCATTCCCATATCATAGATGGATATATCTTGAATATCAGCATCTTCAATCATTTGTAAATATTGATCACGCTTTTCAAAATTATCATACCAGATACATAATACAGGATTGGATGATGAAAACATTTTATCAAAAGCTTCTTTGTTCATAAAAATTTCGCCATTAATAAACCAGTAATTAAAATTATTAAAATCATTATATTTATCTCTTTCGATAGTATATGACTGTACCATTCCTGTAATATAAAAATCATGATTTTCTATTTTTATAGTCTCTCCTATTGGTATACTTGTATATTCGTTCACTAAAACTTCATTTTCATTTTGAGGATATGTCCCTTTTATTTTTGCTTTTTTCATAAATTCATCATTAAGTTTTGTGATTTGTGATGATGATGAACCTGCAGAAGATGATTCATAAGCAGCATCTTGATAAGAATACTCATATATTTCAGGAAAATCAAGTTTTTCAAGTTGCTTTAACTGATCCATATCCCCTTCTATCTCAAGATAATAAGTATTTTTACAATCGTAGATATCACTCTCTGGTTTCAATATTCCCTCGTTATATCCTTTGATTATTTGATTTATCAACAAAGGTACACTACATAAACAAATTAATGTCATAAATAAAATATTCATTTTTTTATGGGTTTTCCATTCTCTCCAGGCTATACGCCATTTATAAAGATACTTTAATTGATTTATTCTTACATCAAAATATTTAAATTGTACACTATCAAAAGCACCATTTAATGCCTGAGATGAAGATTTTCTAGCAGGATAGATAAAGAAACAGAGAACACTTAAAAATAAAATGAAAGTATAGAAAAGATAGGCAGGTAATGAAAATACATAAATAAAGCATTCCTGTGATAACGATATATAATAAACAATCAAATAGGAAAATAATGGTGCTAGGAGAGTTGCTAATAATATGGAAAGAACACTACACAAGGCAATTTCATACATTTCCATAAGAAAAAGTTGTTTGGTTGTCATCCCAATCCCTCTCAGTAAGGCAAATTCTTTAACGCGCCTTTTTAAAAGCGTTGTTGTCAAAGCAATTAATGATACAGCGATTAAAAGGCCTGCCTGTAAAAAGACACCAAGATTAGCGGAAATTGTATGAAAATCATTCCATATTTCATTATGATTATATCCATAAATATTGGCATTTTCTTCTATATAATAAGAATCATTGTCGACTAATTTTTGAGGTGAATAATATAATGAGTCACAATACATATTGACTTCCAAATAATTATCTTGCGGTGAAGTGTAAATATCACAGAAAATATTCTGAGAATTATGGACAATCCCTACAACTTTCATTTTTTGTGATGTCCCTAAAATATCCACTTCAACAAGATCATTAATTTGATAGGGCAATTGATCACTCACCACAATTTCATGATTTTGTGAAGGAAAATGTCCTTCTTTTAATGTAATTGCACAAAAATCATAAAAGCCTTCATCACCAAAACCAATATCAAAACCATCATCAGTTTGTCCTAACATATACATAAAATGATACTTTATGTTCTGTTTATCAGCGATTTCTTCTTTTAATAAATCAAACTCTTCTCCATTTTGAAAATTATACTTTATATACCATGATCCATAATACTTTTCATTATAAGCTTTATGCATTTGATAATAGGACTGTGTGCCAATAATATAAGTATGAAAGGCTAACGTCATCACAAAGATGAATACACACATAAAAAGATATTGACTTTTATGAACTTTGACTTGGCGATATGCCAATTGAAATATCGTCTTATTCATATTCTTTCCCTCCTTGTCAATATCTTATCATTCGTAACTTAAATACCAGTGACTTTTATAATTTTTTCTTGGCGAAAATTTTAGGAAGATAAATTTCAAAAACTGCACCATTTTGATTGTATATATGAATACTGCCGTGATGAGCTTCTATAATCTCTTTAACCATGGACATACCAATACCAATCCCATTTTTTTGTTTATTTTGACCACGATAGAAACGTTCAAAGATATGTTTTAAATCCTCTTTTGAAAAGCCTTGTCCATAATCTCTTATAACAATACGAATCAGTGTTTCTGTTTCATCAATATGAATATCCACAGTCTGATGTTGACTATATTCTATACAATTCTTTAAAATATTAATCAAGGCTTCTTTAAACCATTTATAATCACACATGATATTTGTAATAGTCGTTTGTAAATGAATATAGGCATCATGTTGAGTTATTAAATAATCCAGATCATTTTCAATATCTTCAATCATCATCGTGATATCTTCTAATTGAAAATGAAATTGAATGCTATGAGAATCTAATAAAGCTAATGTCAATAAATCATTGACTAATGTTTCAATCTTTAAAGTCTGTTGATAAATATGTTGAACTTTCAATAATTCTTGTCCCTGTAAGCAATCCATTAACATTTCTTCATTTAAACGCATTGATGTCATAGGTGTTTTTAACTGATGTGAAATATTTTCAATATAATCTTTTAATTTGATCTGTTCCTGTGACATCGTATGCAATAAGGCATGATACCTTTTTTGAAGTGCTGCTAATTGGAAAGACAATATACTGATATTTCCTTCACCATCAATGGGTGACATTGGCTGATCTTCTATAATGTTTTCACATTGTTGAATCAGATATGACATCTGCTTTTGAGAATGCTGATAGATGATATAAAAAAGAATGCCTAAACCTATCAATAGAATCATAAAGCAGAGCCAAAGGATTTGAAAATCATTCATCAAAATAAAACTTAATAAACAAAAAATAATGATATAAAAAAGTATCATTATTTTCAAAGCATAGACATTTATTTTTGAATCCATCGATATCCCACCCCTCTGATTGTTTCAATATAAGAACCATGATACGTCCCTATTTTTTCTCTTAATCTTTTCATATGTACCGATAATGTATTATCTTCTAATTCATGTCCAGTTAACTGTTCAATCATCATCAAAAGCTGTTGACGTGTCACAACAATGCCCTGATGTTGAACCAGATGAACCAGAATATAATAAGGAATTAATCCTAAATCTATGTATTTCCCTTGTTTATAAACCTGATAAGACTGTGTATTGATTTTTAAATCAGCTGTATAGATTATATCTTCATTGATAGGTATTCTTCTTATCAATGCTTCAATTCTCGCTAAAAGTTCCTTGATTCCAAAAGGTTTACAGACATAATCATCCCCACCAGCATTCAATCCTTCAACAATGGTTTCTTCATCATTTCGGCATGTTAAAAAGAGGATAGGCATAGAATACTTTCCACGAATCTGTCGACATAAGGCAATACCATTGCCTCCAGGCAACTGAATATCTAATATAATTAAATGAATATCATCACAAACCTTATTCACTGCATCCTGATAATGATAAGCCTGTATCACATGATATCCTTTTGTTTCTAATATTTCTTTTAATGATAATTGAATATTTTCATCATCTTCTACAATCATTATTGTTTTCATGTTAACCACCATTTTCATTTTAGCATAGAAAAGTGAAATAAAAATGAAAAAGATGAGATTTCTCCCATCTTAGTCTACCATGACAACTGCACCTTTATATTGTTTATCAACAAATTCTTTAATTTCATCAGATTTTAAGACTTCAATTAAAGCTTTAATCTTTTCATCATTTTCATGTCCTTCTTGAACAGCCACAATATTAATATAAGGATTATCTTCATTAACTTGTTCAATGATTAAAGCATCTTCAGTTGGATTTAAACCACCTTGTAAAGCATAGTTTCCATTAATAGCAACCAAATCACCTTCACCATTATTAAATGTTGTCGCAAGTAATTCCGGTTTAACTTCTGTAAATGTTAAGTTTTTAGGATTAGATGTAATATCTTTTGTTGTAGCTTCAAGACGTTCTACATTATCATTGATTTCAATGATTCCTGCATCTTCTAAGATTCCTAAAATTCTTCCATGATCAGCAACAGAGTTAGAAATAATAACTTCTGCATTGTCTGGAATATCTTGAATATCTTTGATTGTTTTTGAATAGAATCCAAATGGTTCTAAATGAATACCTGCTGCTTCAACAATTTTATAACCATGTTCAGCTACTTCTCCTTCAAAGAATGGTCGATGTTGGAAATAATTGGCATCAACTTCACCTTCATCTAAAGCTTTGTTGAAGATGTAATAATCATCTAAAACTTTAATGTTTAAATCAATATCATATCTTTCTTTTAATATTGGTTTGGCTTCTTCTAAAATCTTAGAATGTGGGTCCAATGTAGCTGAAACAGTTAAAGTTTTATCATCACGAGAAGCACTGTCTCCACCTCCACATCCTGTTAAACTTACAGCTAAAAATAATGCACAAAGACTTAATAATAATTTTTTCATAAATGTTTTCCTCCCTATCTCTTATCAATTCTTTTCACTATTAAATCACCAATAATCTGTATCACAAAGACAATCACCAAAACAAAGAATGTCGCGGTATACATGACTGGCATATTTTGCCTCGCATAACCATACATATAGGCTAAGTTTCCTAAACCGCCAGCCCCAATACATCCAGCCATTGCCGTATATCCTACCAGAGAAATTCCCATGACTGTAATACTTGAAACAAGAGCTGGTTTCGCTTCTGGAATCAGAACTTTTGTAATAATTTGCCAATTGCTGGCACCCATGGCCTTACTGGCTTCAATGGTTCCTTTATCAATTTCACTTAAGGCAATCATACACATACGCGCATAGAATGGGGCACTGGATAAAATCAAAGCAGGTAGTGCTCCTTTAACTCCTAACATCGTTCCCATGATGGCCATTGTGAATTGTAAAAGCAAGAAAATTAAAATAATAAATGGAATTGCTCTAAACAGATTGACAATGAAATCTAAGATACGATGAACAACCTTTTGCGGATAAAGTCCATCTTCTTTGGTAATATAAAGAATAATTCCTAAAATAAATCCTAATACTACTGCAATCACTAATGAAATGATTGTCATCAGTAATGTTTCTTGAATCGCAACAACCATAGCATCCCAATCAATTTCACTTAAGAATTCATTCATTTTATATCACCTCCACAATCACATGATATTCTTCAAATTGTTTGATAATCTGCTCATAATCTTGAGAATTCCCCCCAAGTACATTAATAATCAAAACACCAAATGAACTATCTATGGTATTTGTTAAATTACCTGAGACAATACTAATATCTAATTGGGTCTGTTTCATAACACGAGATACAATCGGCTGTCTAGAAATATCTTCATCAAAAGTCAAACGAAGAAGTATGCCATCTGGATATATTTGCTTTAAGTTTTCATTTTGTTTATCATCGTCAACCTTACTTGATATATCTCTCACAAAACGTTTCGTAATTGGGTGACGTGGATGTTCAAAGATATCTTTCACACTACCCTCTTCGACAACTTTTCCTTCACTCATCACTGCAATACGATGGCAAATCTTTTGAACAACTTCCATCTGATGGGTAATCATCACAATCGTAATACCTAATTTTCGATTAATATCTTTCAGTAAATCTAAAATCTGTTCTGTTGTATCTGGATCCAAGGCACTTGTTGCTTCATCACATAAGAGAATACTTGGATCATTAGCTAATGCTCTAGCAATTCCAACACGTTGTTTCTGTCCACCTGATAATTCACTTGGATAAGCATTTTCACGTCCCTGTAACCCAACCAGTTCTATCAGTTCTTTCGCTTTTTGCACTCTTTTTGCTTTTTCAATACCTGCAATTTCTAAAGGTAACTCTATATTCTTTTGAACTGTTCTTGACCACAATAAATTAAAATGCTGAAAGATCATTCCCATCTTTGTACGTCTTTGTCGTAAATCTTTTGCATTCAATAAAGAAATATCCTCACCATCAATCAAAACTTCTCCACTTGTCTGCTTTTCTAACTGGTTGATAATACGTACCAGTGTTGACTTTCCAGCACCACTATATCCAATGACACCAAAGATTTCACCATCTCTGATTGAAAGATTCACATCTTGACAGGCATGAATATCACCTTTAGGTGTCTTAAATACTTTTTGAATATGCTTTAATTCAATCATCCAACCCCTCCTTTACAAATAAAAAAACTCGTCCATCTAAGGACGAGTTATAACCCGTGTTACCACCTTAATTCATTGTTGCATCACTACAACAACCTCTTCGAGTACCAACATACTCTAGTACGATAACGGGTACACCCGCCATTAGCTAAAAATTCACTAATGAAACTCCAAGACCATCTTCATTTATGCCTCAATATTCTTTTCCACCAACCAAGAACTCTCTATAAAATCATCATAAACTACTCTTCTCTTCACTGTTGTTAATAATATATTATCTTTTCTATAAAGATTTGTCAAACACTTTTTTATAAAAAAGCATGATCAATTTGAATCACACAAAAATATTGTGGATTGATTTGTTGAACAGCTTTCGTAATCTTTTGTTTCAATTCCTGATGAGATATCTCATCATCAGCTGGTAATAGCACATCAAAAATTAGATTTGTATGTGTAGGCCCTCTCACCAGACGAAAGTCATGAATACTATATTGCTGATTTATATTTTTCACAATATCAATGACTCTTTGTTTGAGTTCATTTGTGAAAGCGTCAGTTGTATCAATAGGATCCATATGAATTGTTGTTAAAATGTTGTACTTTTCCAATAATCCTCTTTCAATTATATCAATCTGATCATGGATTTCCATCACATCCTCATGACAATCTACTTCTGCGTGGAAAGTCATGTACTGACGTCCTGGTCCATAATCATGTAACATAAAATCATGGATACCTAATACTTTATCAAAAGATAAGACATACTGATAAATATCATCAACCAAAGCCTTATCAGGTGCTTTTCCTAACAATGGGTCAACTGTATCTTTAAAAATATCAATACCAGATTTAAGCACAAACAAAGATACAACAATACCAATGATACCATCAAGTGGTAATGATGTGAATAAACTTAAGCATAGTGACAATAATGTCGCAAATGTTGTACAAACATCATTTAAACTATCCTGTGAAGCTGCCTTCAGTGATGGCGAATCAATCAGTTTCCCAGCCTTATTGTTAAAAGATGCCATCCATAACTTCATTAATATAGATACAATTAAAACAATAACAGCGCCCCAGCTAAAATTTAAAGCTTCTGGTTGCCAAATTTTCATAGCAGATTCTTTCAACGATGAAAAAGCCACCAATAAAATTAAAAATGAAATAATCAATCCGGCAATATATTCATAACGTCCATGTCCATATGGATGATCACTATCGGGATGTTTTCCTGCCAATTTAAAACCAAAAAAAGTAGCTAAATTGCTCCCCATATCAGAAAGATTGTTAAATCCATCAGCCATAATAGCAACTGAATGGGTCAGTAACCCAAAAAACAACTTAAAAATCACCATAATACAGTTACATATAATAGAAAGAACACTACACAGTGTTCCATATCTTTCTCTAACCTCTGGATTTTCTACCTGCTGATAGTTGGAAATTGTTTTTTTGACAATCTGATCAAACATAATATCCTCCTAAAAAATATTTGAAATCTTTTTCAAATAAATATTTCTACCATCTCGATGTGCCAATCCACAATCTTCTAATTCTTGAATATAACCATCCACTTTCTGTTGATCAACCTTTTTATGAGCCAAATCTTTTAAAACTTCTATCATCTGTGGATGATCATCTTTAATATAAGCATTTCCTTCATTATCATATGATGGGCTTTCCAGCATTACATTAAGACAAGCAACATATGCCCATTTCACTTCAAGACGAACCATTTTATACTGCATCGTATCAAATAAAGCACTAGGCATATAATATTTCCCTTCATGATTTTTTAAATCATTTATATCATTTTTATGATAACAAATCATATTTATTCCTCCCTTTATGTTTCTTCATTATAACATAGAATAGACATTTTTTGTGAAGAATATTCATTTCTTCTTAAGAACTTTACATTATTATCTTTCATGAATACTGAAAAGTTTTATCATATTCTTTGCTTTTTTGGTGTATACTTTCTATAATGAAAAAAATTGAAAAGGAGGCTTTTGAAATGAAAGTTTATCATAGTATACAAGAAATGACGGGTCAGACACCTATCTTACAGTTACATCGCGTTGAAGAACAGAATCAGTTATATGGACATCTCTTTGCAAAACTGGAATATTATAATCCCGCCGGAAGTGTCAAAGACCGTGTGGCAAAAACAATGATTTTAGATGCTATTGAAAATGGTCAATTAAAGACAGGAGATACAATCATTGAGCCGACAAGTGGTAATACAGGGATTGGATTATGTGCCATTGGAACTGCTTTAGGTTTCAAAGTAATCATTGTTATGCCAGATACAATGAGTGAAGAAAGAAGAAAACTCATGAAAGCTTTTGGTGCTAAACTGGTGTTAACACCTGGTAAAGAAGGAATGAGTGGAGCTATCGCAAAAGCAGAACAATTAGCCAAAGAAATACCTGGTAGCTTCATTCCAAGTCAATTCACTAATCCAAGCAATCCAAAAGCTCACTACCAATCTACTGGTCCAGAAATCGACGAACAGATGAATGGTCAAATTGATATTTTTGTGGCAGGAATTGGTACAGGTGGGACAATCAGTGGTGTTGGTCGCTACTTAAAAGAAAAAAATTCACATGTCCGCATCGTTGCAGTAGAACCCCATGACTCACCATTGCTTTCTCAAGGAAAAGCTGGTCCTCATCAAATTCAAGGTATTGGAGCTAACTTTGTGCCTGAAACTTTAAACACAGATATTTATGACCAGATCATAACAGTTTCTACTGATGAAGCTTTTGAAGCGGCAAGAGAGTTAGCTCAAAAAGAAGGAATTCTCACTGGTATTTCTTCAGGGGCTGCTTTATATGCTGCCAAAACTTTAGCAAGACAACAAGAAAACAAAGATAAAAATATCGTTGTTTTATTACCTGATGGTGGTGATCGTTACTTATCTACTGCTTTATATGAATAAAAGCTTAAAGTTATTTCATAAATCCATGAAATAACTTTTTTAGTACCAAAAAAGCGAGTTACTCAACTCGCTATCTTGTCTTATCTTCAATTTGTTTTAAAACCATATTCACAAATTCATCCAATGAAACAGTTGTTTGTTTTTGTTCACCATAATGACGATAAGTAACTGTTTTTTCATCTCTTTCCTTATCTCCTAAAACCAACTGATATGGAATTTTCTTCATCTGTGCTTCACGAATACGATAACCTACTTTTTCTTCACGGTCATCTAATTCTACACGAACACCTTTTTCTTCTAAAAGTTTGAAAACTTCTTTAGAATATTCTAAATGATATTCATTTTTAACAGGAATAACTTTGACTTGTGTTGGTGCCAACCATAATGGGAATGCTCCTCCAAAGTGTTCAATCAAAATACCAATAAATCTTTCAATAGATCCAAAGATAACACGATGTAACATAACTGGTCTGACTTTTTCACCATTATGATCAACATATGTTAAATCAAATCTTTCAGGTAAGTTCATGTCTAATTGGATTGTTCCACACTGCCAAACTCTTCCTAAAGAATCTCTAACATGGAAGTCAAGCTTTGGTCCATAGAAAGCTCCATCACCTGGATTGACTTTAAAATCTTTCCCTGCTGCTTTACATGCAGCTGCTAAAGCAGCTTCACTCTTTTCCCAGATTTCCAAATCTCCAATATATTTTTCTTCTGGACGTGTAGATAATTCAATATCATATGGTAATCCTAAATTAGAATAAACACGGTCGATAAAGGCAATCAAACGCACAACTTCACTTTCAATCTGATCAGGTGTCATAAAGATATGCGCATCATCCTGTGTGAATGTACGAACTCTAAACAATCCATTTAAAGCTCCACTGGCTTCATGACGATGGACTTGACCAAGTTCTCCCATACGAAGTGGCAAATCTTTATAAGAATGTAGACTGTTTTTATAAACAAGCATACTTCCTGGGCAGTTCATAGGTTTAATCGCAAATTCACGATCATCCACTTCACTTGTATACATATTTTCTTTATAGTTATCCCAATGTCCTGAGATTTCCCATAATTCTCTTGACATCATAATTGGTGTTTTAATGAACTGATATCCCTCTTTCGCATGTTCTTCATACCAATATTGTTCTAGTGTATTTCTTAACAACATACCATGTGGTAAGAAAAATGGCATCCCTGGGGCATATTCACTCATCATAAATAAATCTAATTCTTTACCTAATTTTTTATGATCTCTTTTCTTAGCTTCTTCAAGAAAATCTAAATGTTCCTGCAATTCTTCAGCTGTTGGAAAACAAACGCCATAAATTCTTTGAAGTACTTTATTGTTTTTATCACCTTTCCAATAAGCTCCTGAATGTTTTAACAATTTAAAGTTCTTACATAATTTAACAGTTTCTACGTGTGGACCTCTACATAAATCAACAAAATCCCCTTGACGATAACATGTAATATGTCCATCTTCTAATCCATCAATCAAATCTAATTTATATGGATCATCTTTGAACATTTCTAAAGCTTCTTCTTTAGAGATTTCTTCTCTGATAATTCTTTTTCCATCTTTGCAGATTTTTTTCATTTCTTTTTCAATTTTAGGTAAATCTTCATCAGTAATCACCTGATCACCTAAATCAATATCATAATAAAATCCTTCACTGACAACTGGTCCTACCCAGAATTTCGCCTGTGGATATAAATGCTTCACAGCTTGTGCCATCACATGAGCACATGAATGATTTAAAGTATTCAATGCTTCTTCATTTTTAAAATCTCTCATTATTTTCTCCTCCAATCCAAAATCTTAATGTATCTTCATATTGACTCTCAAAAATGCCACCACATTTTTCAATTGTTTTTCTTGATGTAATATTTTCATAATGGCAGGTTATCAGTACTGGTTCTATTTCCCATTGCTGACAGAATTTTAAAGCTTGTTTCAACATGTCCGTTGCATATCCTTGTCTTCGATAATCAGGATGAATCGAATAACCAATATGACCACCTTGACGTCTTAAAGCTTCATTTAAACAATGTCGAATATTAATACATCCAATGACTACATCATCAACAACATATAAAAACTCAGTACTTGGTACAAAACCATCATCTAATTCAATGCCTAAATGATTCTTTTTTAATCTTGAAACCCATTGCTGGTAGGTGCCAAATCTTTCAAAAAAACCATCACCATTGATACCAAAAGGATTATTCTCATCTTTCATAGCCTGAATCATCTCTTTCATAGATTGTTCATGTTTTTCAGATGGAAATTCTAAATATCCCTTTTTCATGATCTTCCCCCCCCTTTTTAATAAAAAAGAGATTTCATCCAAAGGACGAAATCTCGTGGTACCACCTTTATTCATTATCTTAACAGATAACCTCTTAACCTTAACGCGGTTTGACGACCTTCTCTTTCGAGTGTAGCTTATTAGGGAGTACTTTTATAAGCTATCCAAGATTTTCACCAACCATCTTCTCTCTAAACATTCACTTATAAAAACATATCCTAAATCATTGCTTGTAAGGTTATTTTACATCATTATTTTTGTTTGTCAAGACATCTGTTTCTTTTGTTCTCTTTATTTCATAATATTCAATAATTTCTCCAATACCATAAATAATTAAAGAGATTAAAAAGGAGATAAAACAAGACCAAAGCATCATCAGCATGGACTCAACTCCCATCAATTGGCCAGTATTGAGATACGATGTATTTTTCGCAATTGAATAACCTTGATTCACAATATTTCCAATCAAGAAAATATAAGCACAAATCTTTATCATCCCTGATACTTTGTAAGTCATTTCGTCTAACCCCCCCCCCCGTCATTTTTTACGATATTTCATTATCTTCATGTTTTTTAATCATACAGCCAAAAGCATAGATAAGCAATGCAATCAACAGGGATAAAAAGATATCTTGTGTTAATCTCCAAAATGTATTCATTGAGACAATATGGAAACATAATTGTTGCAATAATGATTTGATAATACTTAAAATCGCAAAGAGATACGCACAAATCTTTAATTTATCACCTGTATGATAAAACATAGTTATTCATGCTCCTTTCATCATAAAAAAACAAATCAAATTCTTTTTCCATTATTAAAATATCATAGAGTTGTGTATAAAATATGAAAAAATCTCTAAAAAAGAAATTTTTTTAAAAAGTATCACTTTGATGTGATACTTGATTGAATAAATAAAAATTGATTGAAAATTTATTTTACAGTGATTAATTGTAAGTAATTTGTTGATCCGCCAACACCTGGAGTTCCTCCAGTAACAAGGATAGTTTCTCCAGCATTAACACCGTTTTCTTTTGCAATAACTTCTGCTAAGTTTAATAAACCTTCTCTTGTATCCATATGTTTACAAGTCACAGGTTTAACACCCCAGTTAATAGCTAATTTCTTAGTTGTCTTTTCATATGGAGTTGCTGCAATAATTGGACATTCTGGTCTATATCTAGACATTTTCTTAGCAGTGAATCCAGATTCTGTGAAAGCAACAATAGCTGCAACATTGAATTTTGTTGCAATTTCAGCAACTGACATACAGATAGCTTCAGAAGTATCATCAGCTGCAGTTCTCACTGCTTTTCTATGTAAAGAATCATAATCTAATGTAGATTCTGTTTTTAAAGCAATTTTGTTCATAACCATAACAGCTTCTTCAGGATATTTACCTTGTGCAGATTCTCCTGATAACATAATCGCATCAGTTCCATCAAAAATCGCATTTGCAACGTCACTTACTTCGGCACGAGTTGGTCTTGGATTTTCTTGCATAGATTCAAGCATTTGAGTTGCTGTAATAACAACTTTACCAGCAGCTTTACATTTTCTAATTAATTCTTTTTGAATTAATGGAACATCTTCAGCTGGAACTTCTACACCTAAATCTCCACGAGCAACCATGATTCCATCAGCAACTTTGATGATATCATCCATTTTTTCAACACCTTCGCTATTTTCAATCTTAGCGATGATTTGAATATCTGGTTTACCATTTTCAACTAATACTTTTTTCACATCTAAAACGTCTTGTGGACGACGTACAAATGATGCTGCAATGTAATCAACATCTTGTTGACATCCAAACTCTAAGTCTGCTCTGTCTTTTTCAGAAATG
This sequence comes from Massilimicrobiota sp. mt181, assembly GCF_055420065.1. Taxonomy (NCBI): domain Bacteria; kingdom Bacillati; phylum Bacillota; class Erysipelotrichia; order Erysipelotrichales; family Erysipelotrichaceae; genus Massiliimicrobium; species Massilimicrobiota sp. mt181. Next base: position 25,035 of record NZ_JBVAYN010000004.1, on the reverse strand, counting down.
AAATCAAATCCTAATTCAATACCAGGAACGTTGATTCCACGCTTGTTTTTCACTTTACCATCGTTAGCACATACACATACAATGTCTGTACCTTCAACATGGTCTACTAATAATTCTACTTGTCCGTCATTGACTAAGATAAATCCACCAGGTTTAACATCCTTATATAAATCTTTATAAGTGATTGTAAAACGATCTGCAGTTCCAACAATATCTTCTGTACAGATAACTGAGACTTGACCTTTTTTAAATTCAGTGAATCCACCTTCAAAATCACCAGTTCTGATTTCTGGCCCTTTTGTATCTAATAAAATAGCACAATGTGTACCAAGTTCAGCATTCACATCACGCATTGTCTGCATTTTTCTACCATGTTCATCATAATTACCATGAGAGAAATTACAACGCATAACATTCATACCAGCTAAAACTAATTTTTTCAACATTTTTGGATCTTCAGAAGCAGGTCCAATCGTACAAATAATCTTTGTCTTCTTCATCTTATCTTTCATTCTCAATTAATCTCCTATAGCTCAATTTATATTTAACGAAGTTTTAAAACATCTTCGTAAATACCTTTATTGACTTCACGTTTATGTCCTAAAACTTCAGTAATTGGAAGTCCAACAATTTCACCTTTGACATCGCTGACGCAAAGTCCACCTTTTCCTTCTTCAAGTAATTCAACAGCTTTAATTCCCATACGAGTGGCAAGCACACGGTCTCTCGCAGAAGGACGTCCACCTCTTTGCATATGTCCTAAAACATTGGCACGTGTTTCAAATCCTGTTGCTTCTTCAACACGTTTTGCAAGCTCATGAACATCAGTAATATGTTCAGTAATAACAACCAAAGCATGTTTTTTATCAGAAGCTTTTGAACGTTTTAACGTTTCAATAACTTCATTTTCATCAAAACCACTTTCGCTTGTCACAATCATTTCAGCACCACAGGCAAGTCCTGCATGAACAGCTAAATCTCCACATCTTCTTCCCATAACTTCAAGAATTGTACATCTTTGATGAGAACTAGATGTATCTCTTAATTTATCTAACGCATCTACAATTGTATTTAATGCAGTATCAAATCCAATTGTAAAATCAGTATCAGGAATATCATTATCAATTGTTCCAGGAATTCCAATACAGTTAATTCCCATTTCTGTTAATTTTAAAGCACCATTATAGCTTCCGTCTCCCCCAATGACAACTAAAGCTTCCATTCCAACTTTTTTCATTTGTTCGATAGCTTCTTCTCTTACTTTTGGATCTTTAAATTCTGGGAAACGTGCAGATTTTAAGAATGTTCCCCCAATGTTAATAATATTACGTGTACTATGGCTATCAAATTCTACAAAATCACCTTCATGAAGTCCTTTATATCCTAATCTTACCCCGTAAATTTTAATCCCCTTATTTAAACATGTTCTTGTGACAGCACGAATAGCTGCGTTCATTCCTGGTGCATCTCCACCAGAAGTTAATACTCCAATACATTTCACCATAATCAATTTCTCCTCTCGCTTTATTACCTATTATTCTAACATAAAATGACGGCGTGTTCTACACTTTCGAGTACATTCTATATCTTCATTTTGCCTCAGTCAAGCATTATTTCAATGCTTAACGCTTTCAATTTTGAAATAATTGTATTTGCTCGAATTTCGTCTCCCTTTTTTAAAGTATACACCTTTTTTAACTCATTATAACCATACATACTTGTAAAAAAAGTTGGCAGATGATTCAACAAACGATACGATAAAATCGTTAATAAAATCTCATCACGTGACCATGATGTTATATTTTCTTCTCCAATATCATCTAACAATAAATAATCAACCTTCAACAATTTCTCCATAGCATATTCACTATCACCAGTTGAAAAACTTGCTTTCAAATCAATCAAATATGTTGGAAAATGAATAAATCCAATACGTTTATTTTTCTTTGCTAGAGCATTCATCAAACCAGCCAATAATGTTGTTTTGCCACTTCCCATGGGTCCATGTAAAAATAAACCTTGGGATGAAGGAGATTGTGAATACTTTAAAATTTGACCAAGAGCATTTTGATGGTTTGGTGATAAAGACTGGGCATTTTGGACAATCTCTAATGATGATAAATCCGTCAACAATAATTCATCACTGACATTGCGCATGACAAAACGATCCAACAATAAACGCTTTTCTTCAATAGCTTTTCCAAACGGACAGCTTTGTAATTCCAAAACAACCTGATGATCATAATAAGTTAAAACTTTTTGCATGCCAGGATTATCTTTTGGACATGAATCTAAGGAAGAACATGACTGACAAGTATGAAAATCATCATTATAATCTAAAAATTCCACCCAATAATCTTCCATAATAGAGGCATCCAGATGATACTGATTCAAAAAGTCCTGAATAGACTTTTCTTTTAAAAGGGCAGACTGACTCTCTGTTTTGATTTGTTGTATATTCTGATTCAACATCATATCTGCTATTTTTTTCATAATTGTCCCTCCTTCAATTGATTCAATAAGTCCATCAGTTCTTCAGAAGACACCTGATTGGACTGAGTATTCATTGGCGTTTCTTCCGTTGGCTGTTCACTTGGTGCTTGATTATTCATCAATTCATGATATGCTTCCATCGCTGTATTGATTTTCTTACGTGCCCATGAAGCCCCAATAGCTTCACAATAACGCTTAGATAGACGATTATTATTTTTACCTAACACATATTCTATCAACACATTCACAACGGCTGGCTTTAAGCCTAATTGAACCATCAGCATCTCTACAATCATCAAATCATGATAAACAGGTTCTTTTCCACCCTGTTTTTCTTTCAACAATTCATAAGGTGTTAAAGAATCTAGATATTTCATATGTAAAACAAGTGGTGAAGTAGACTGCTCTGCTGTCTGATATTGCATTGGCTGCTTATGATAGACTTCCTGTAATTGAGAGCTCTGCTGAACATCAAAATATTTTTGAATAGATGCTCTGAAACGTTTTTTATTGAGACCTTTTGATTCCATCGCATCTTTCATCAAACTTGCCAGCGTTAAAGCATCAATGCGATAGACTTGTGCGAGTCCAATGACATATTCCAAATCTTCCTTGGAAAACAAAGAACGATTGACCTGATAGTCTGATAAGCTTTTATATAAAAGATCCATATCATAATCAACAGTCAATGATGATGACTGCTTTTCTAAAAAATCTTCCTGATATTTTAAAAGACGTGTTCCTTTTGGTTTATGGACAATCGTAAAAACATCCTGAAATCTTGCCGTGACTTCCTCATATCCGTCCAGATTCTCTTTCGAAATTTTAAAATACTGGATTGTTTTTTGAAAATCTTCTTCTGATAAAGATAACTGCAACAAAGAAGAAAGAATCGTATTTTTAAAGAAAGCCTTTAAAGATAAAGGTGAGTTAAGGCTATAAACATATTGGGTCATCTCAGAATCATGTTTGACATATGATTTCAATAAACCAATAGCTTCGATACTACGAAATGCCTTTTCTAATTCCATAACATTCATTGAAAGAAATGAAGTCAATCTGGACAATGAAGAAGGTGCAATAAAATGACGCATACGCTTTCCTTCCATATAAAGCATCATATACAGTTGTAAAGCCTGTGAGCCAATCAAAGGCTGATAGAGATAATACAAAGTATCCATCTGAACTTCATCCAAAGGATAGTGCATCTCTACACGATATAAATCAGTGACATACAATTTCATCATTGAGCACCTTTAAAACCCTTTCTATATTCTGATATAAATCTTCAAAATTTTTACGATTATCAATAATATAATCACCCATATGTTTTTTCTCTTCAATGGAAATCTGTTGATTGATTAATAATCTGGCCTCTTGTTCATCAATATGATTACGTGCCATCAATCGCTTTAACTGTGTCTGTTCATCTACATAAACAACTATAACAGCATCACACATTTCATCCATATGTGTTTCATAAAGCAAGGGAACATCTAAAAAGACAAGTGGGTCCTTACATTCTGCAATGCCTTTTTGTAAACATTTTTTAACATAAGGATGAATAATGCTTTCTAAAAGAGCCTTTTTTTGAGCATCATGAAACACAATCTGTCCTAATTTTGAACGACTGATTTGCTGGTGTTCATCAAGACAATCAAAATGTGAAATAATCTGATCATAACAGTCACTTTGTTTTTCTAAAGCCTGATGGGAAATCTCATCAGCATCCAAAACACAATAACCGTGTGTCTTCAGATATTGTGTGACACTGCTTTTGCCTACGGCAATAGAACCCGTAATTCCAATAACACGACTCATTTTCACCACTCCTTAATATCGTTTCTTTTGACAATGTGGACAAAAATATGTTCCACGATTTTGTACCATTATTTTTTTAATGGGCTGATGACAGATTGGACACTCTTTTTGCCCATGAACATTTAATTCCACCTGAAATAAGCCGTGAATACCATTGGCATCAAAAGAATGAATCGTTGTGCCACCCTGTTCAATCGCACGATTCAAGACATCAATAGATACTCTGCGTAATTCATCGACTCTTTTTTGAGACAGACGAGAAGCACGCGTACGTGGATCAATACGCATATAAAAGCATATTTCATTGGCATAAATATTCCCAATTCCACACATGATGCTTTGATCCAGTAAAGCGGTCTTTAAAGGCAGAGAACAATGATGAAGACGCTGGTATAAAGCTTCTGTCGTGATTTCAAAAGGTTCAGGTCCAAGTTTGTTTAAAGGTGGAAGCTCTTTGTAATGAAGCGGATCAATGAGTTCCATGCGCCCAAACTTTCTCGTATCCAGATATCTTAAATCCTCATGATGGTCCATATGAAACACAACATGTGTATGCTTACTGATAGGTTCATCACTTGAGACAATATGGAATTTTCCTTCCATTCGCAAATGAGAAATAAAAGCATGATGCTGACAAAGAAAAATCAGATATTTACCCACTCTATCAATATCTATGATTGTCTCTCCTTGAAGAGCTTTTTGAAAAGTGACAGGATCTCCCTGAATAATACGATCATAATAGATATCTATATCTAAAAGAGGACGATTGATAATAAAATTCTTTAATGTACGTCTGACTGTTTCAACTTCTGGTAATTCTGGCATAAATGATCTCCTATTTTAAATCATACCAGTTAGAAGCGTAAGTTCCTTCTACTTTTAATGGAACAGCCATCTGGAAAGCATTTTCCATAGATGATTTGATAATTGTCATCATTTCGTCCAGTTCATCTTCATAGACATCAAAAATCAATTCATCGTGAACCTGTAAAATCATTTGAGATTTTAATTTTTTCTCTTTCATCAGCTGATCTACACGAATCATCGCTAATTTCAAAATGTCAGCACCGCTCCCCTGAATTGGAGAATTCATCGCAAAACGTTTTGCCTGTTCACGCACCATATAATTTTTATCATTGATTGTGGGAATATAACGTTTACGATTTAACACAGTAGAAACATAGCCTTGCTTCTGGCACTCTTCAACTACATGATTCATATACTGCTTAATTTCAGGATATTCTTCAAAATAACGACGAATAAACTCGCGGGCTTCTGATAATGACACACCAATCTGTTTAGACAATCTAAATTCTCCCATACCATAAATGATGCCAAAATTGACAGCTTTGGCCTGACGACGCATTTGAGGTGTCACTTCTTCATCCTTCACTTTGAAAACAAGAGCAGCCGTATGTGTATGGATGTCCTTATCCTGATGGAAAGCATCTATTAAAGATTTCACCTTCGCTAAATGTGCCAAAATACGCAGTTCAATCTGTGAATAGTCAAAAGAAACCAAATAATCATGACTAGCCACAAAAGCTTTACGAATAAGCTTTCCTTCTTCCTGACGAACAGGAATATTTTGTAAATTAGGATCAATAGATGACAATCTTCCTGTCTGCGTCAAAGCCTGATTAAAGATTGTATGAATCTTTCCATCTGGGAAAATCTGTTCCTGTAAACCTTTAACATAAGTCGAAGATAACTTTGTCAACATACGATATTGCTGGATCAGTGGCACAATAGGGTGTAAATCTTCAATTTTTTCTAAGATATCCTGTGATGTAGAATATCCACTCTTTGTTTTCTTTCCATTAGGTAAACCTAATTTATTAAAGAGAATATCTCCCAACTGTTTTGGTGAGGCAATATTAAAGGTTTCCCCTGCTAAAGTATAAATATCTTCTTCAATACTTTTAATCTGTGAATCAAAAGTCACTTCTAATTTCTTTAAGACATCAACATCTATTTTTGCACCAACATATTCCATATCTGCCAAGATATAAGTGACTGGTAACTCTAAATTCTGATAGAGATCATACTGATCTTCTTGTTTCAATTTTTCAATAGCCTGACTTCTTAAATCATAGATAGCTTTGGCCTTACTCACTGTATGTTTAGCTAATAAATCTAATTCTGGAATATGTTTTTTTGTATTCTTACCAAAGACTTCTTCCTCATATTGTAAAGATGTATAACCATAATAATCTGCAATATATTTCATTTCATCTTTCAGACTTGGATTGAGAATATAAGAAGCCAACTGTAAATCAAAGTCCATTCTTTTAATTTCAATGCCATTCCATTTAGCAGATAAGATTTGTGCTTTGATATTATAACTGTATTTATGATAGTTTTCATCACGTAAATAATCTAAAAATGCCTGATCTTTTAAAGCATTTTCAAAAGTTATGAAATAAGCCTGATGATCATTATATAAAGCATAACCCAAAACAATGGATTTATGATAGTTTTGATCATAAATAGCACCTAAAACACTGCTATCATTTTCAATAGGTGGCATCTTTTCAACGATTTCATATTTTAACTGTGTTGTTTGAGGAACTCGTGATTCCACAGAAATCTTTTTTAATAATGAATTCATATCATAACGTGTATAGAAAGCTTTCAATTTTTCAAAATCATATCCCTCATAACGAGCCTGATTTAAATCCAGTGTTACAGGAACATCACGTAAGATGGTCGCAATCTTCTTAGATTGAATACCAAGATCGATATTTTCACGAATCTTTTCTCCCATCTTTCCTTTGATTTCATCCATATGTTCTTTTAAATTTTCTACAGTTCCATATTGATGAAGTAATTTCAAAGCTGTTTTTTCACCAACACCTTTAATACCAGGAATATTATCAGCACTATCCCCCATTAACCCTAGAAAGTCACGAATCTGATCAGGTTGAAGTCCATATTTTTCCTGAATTGTTTCAGGTGTATAAACATCTAACTGCGTTACGCCTTTGACTGTACGATAAACAGTTGTCTGAGAAGAAACAAGCTGAAAGGCATCTTTATCACCTGTAAAGATAGAAACACTTAATCCATCTTCTTCTCCCAGTCTTGATAATGTTCCAATCAGATCATCACCTTCATATCCTTCTAATTCATAATAAGGAATCTGATAAGCATCTAAAAATTCTCTGACCATTGCAAATTGGCATTTGAGTTCATCCGGTGTTTCCTTTCTCGTTGCTTTATATTCTTCTAATAAATCATTTCTAAATGTTTTCTTACCATAATCAAAAGCCACAACAATATATGCACTTTGTCTTTCTAATATCTTTTGTAGCATATTGGCAAAGCCAAAGACAGCATTCGTTGGAATTCCATCTTTGTTGACCATTAAATTTCCCATTGAAGCTGTCGCATAATAAGCTTTAAACAACAATGAATTTCCATCAATTAAAATTAACTCTTCCATATCTATTCCACAATCTTTGCCTTATCCACAATCAACGATAATTTATCCTTCATATCCACTTTTCCTTGAATAAGACAAATATTTCCTTTCTTTAACATCATACCAATTTTTTGAAAACTTGAGGCAAAAACGACACCATCAAGACTTCCCGTTTCATCCATAGCTTCGATAAAACACATTTCCTGACCTTTGCGATCAATAATATTTTTCACTCTTTGTAATTGCACAACCACATTCACACTCTTATGAACATATCCATCCAATGATGCAACATCCACATAGTTGACATTGACTTTCTTTTTCACAAGTTCTAATGGATGCATAGACAAATAAACACCTAAAACAGCTTTCTCTCGCTTTAATTTTTCTTCTTGTTGATCTTTATAAATAGTTAAAACAGGTTTTTCATCGATACCTAAACTTTCTTTTAAATGTCCATAGTCTCTAATCGCATCTAAATTCTTTAAAATTGTCATACGAGACATACCAAATTCATCCAAAGCACCTGCATCAACTAAAGATTCTAACATTTTTTTGGAAAGATGTGAATTTTCCATACGCATCATAAAATCATAAATATCTTCAAACTCCCCTTTCTGGCGTTCTTCCACAATCGCTTTATAGCCAGCATAGCCAACATTTTTAATAGCCAGTAGAGAATAACGGATATGACCATCTTCTACCATGAAACGAGCATGAGAATAATTAACTGATGGTGGCAGAATTTCTAAATGATAGGCTTTGCATTCTTGAATACAATGTAATTTTGTATTTTCACTTGATAATTCATTAGACAAAATAGAAGCAAAGAAATAAAGCGGATAATTGGCTTTTAAATAAGCCAACTGATAAGCAACATAAGCATAAGCTACACTATGTGATTTATTAAACCCATAATCTGCAAATTTCTCAATCAATCCAAAAACTTCTTCTGCTTTATCTTGCGTATAACCATTATGAAGACAGCCCTCAATGAATTCCTTTTTCATTGACATCATCAATTCCGTTTCTTTCTTAGATGTGGCTTTCCTTAGTATATCAGCTTTCGCAAGTGAAAAACCTGCCATTTTTTGGGCAACCTGCATCATTTGTTCTTGATAAACCATAATGCCATATGTCGATTTTAAAATAGGTTCTAATTCTTTTAACGGATAAGTGATTTCCTGCTCATGTGCACGACGTTTGAGATAAGTTGAAATATTTTGCATTGGTCCCGGTCTAAACAGGGCAATAGCTGCCACAATATCATCAAAACAATAAGGTTTCATTTGTCTTAACAGACGACGCATCCCATGAGACTCTAATTGAAATACGCCATAAGTATCAGCTCTAGAAATCAGCTGATATGTCTTGACATCATCTAAAGGAATCTGATTTAAAACAATCGGTTTTCCCTGATGTGCTTCAATATCTTTACATATATAATCTAACATCGTTAAATTTTTCAAGGCTAAAAAATCCATTTTTAAAAAGCCTGCTTTTTCAATATAATCCTTAGAATACTGACTCATTAATGTAGAAGTTGGTCCAATAACCAGAGGCACAACTTCCTGTAAATTTCTTTTTGATAAAATCACACCCGCCGCATGTGTAGAAATATTACGTGGCAAATGTTCAATCACACTGGTTGCACCAACAATTTTCTTTAAGCGTGAATCCTGATTAATCAACTGCTGAAATTGAGCGGATGTCTGATACATTTGTGTGATAGTTTTTTTGTTTTTGGGTGAAGTTGGAATCATTTTGGCAATCAATTCTAGACGTGGTAAAGGAATTCCCATCACTTTTCCCATTTCTTTGATGGCCACACGTGGCCCATATGTATTAAAAGTTACAATCTGTGCAGCATGGGATTGACCATATTTTTCAATCACATAACGAATGACTTCATCACGTCGATTATCCTGAAAATCAATATCAATATCAGGCATGGATACACGCCCAGGATTTAAGAAACGCTCAAATAAAAGATCATAGCGCAAAGGATCAATGTTGGTAATACCTAAAACATAGGCTACCAAACTTCCGGCAGCACTTCCTCTTCCTGGTCCCACCTGAATCTTTTGAACCTTCGCAAAGCGCACATAATCCCAGACAATTAAAAAATAGTCATCAAATCCCATTTTATGAATCACATTCAATTCATATTGCAGACGCTTTTTATATGCAACTGGAATTTCCTGATTGTCAAAACGTTTTTTTAATCCCACAATGCATAAACTTCTTAAATAATCCACAGCCTTACCCTGATGAGGAACAGGATAAGTTGGCAAATACTTCTCATGTAAAGGAATACTGGCTTTACAGATGGATAAAACATTTTTTGTTTCCTCAATGATGTCCTGAGGAAATAAAGCCGCCATCTCCGCTTCCGTCTTTAAGTATTTTTCACTTGTGAGGGGATTATATTTTTCTTCCAAAGTATTCCCATGTATTGAAGCCTGCATTAAATCAATTGCCAAAGCATCCTGTTTTTTTAAATATCTGACTTCATTAGAACAAATTACTTTGACTTTAACATATCGTGCCAAAGAGAGCATTCTTTCATTGAACTTCTCCTGAAATTTCAAATGATAATTTTGTAGCATTATATAATAATGATCATGAAATAAAGATTGAAACAAACGCATATAACGAATGGCTTCATCTTCCATTTCCTTGATGACATAACGCTCCACAATCCCATCTTCCAATCCCGAAATCACAAATATATGTTCATGATGGCTAGCCAGTCGATCTAAAGCAATCGCATGATCCTTGCTTAAATTAATCTCACAACAAATCTGCACAAGATCAAAATATCCATGATCATCAATTGCTAAAACAAGGAAAGGATAAATATCCCCATCAATCAAGACACTGGCTTCCATCCCAAAAATAGGCTTAATCCCATGTTGAAGGCATGCTTCACTAAATTCCATAGCTGCAAACATATTATTTTTATCTGTGAGAGCTAAGGCATCTAGATGTTTTGCTTTTGCATCTTGGATTAAATCCTTTATTAATATTGTACTTTGTTGAAAACTATACGCACTATAAATCTGCAAATGCCCAAACATACAACCGCCTCCTTTATGCTACATTATAACAAAAAAAATCATTATAAGATACAATGAAACGAGAAAAGAATTAACATAATCGCAATATATAAACAAAAAATAACATATATTAAATCTAAAAAATAAAAAGCATTCACACTTAAAATCCACAAACGATAAAAATATAATCCTATCAGATAAAAGTGATATTGAAGCTGAATCACTTTAAACCATCTTTGATTCAAAATAATAATCAGACTGACAAAAACAGCTAATAAATGAAAAGGAATAATCCACTGAAAACACACCAATTGTAATATCAAAAGAATACCACAAAGTAACTGCATTTTCTTTAACCTGCGTATCATCATAGACATCACCTAATCTATCATATGATAAAAACAAACAAAAAAGACAAAATATTCCCATATAAAAAGTAGAACAGTTGTACTGTCCTACTGTGCTTCTTTTAAAGCTTTTGCTAATTGATCAGGGCAAGATGTTGATTTCGCTCCACAACGAATCCCTTCTAATCGCGAAATCGCTTCATCTTTATCCATACCTTCCACAAGTCGTGCAACACCTTGTGTATTTCCTGAGCACCCTCCTACAAATTTCACATGTGTAACCTTTCCATCCACAACATCAAAATCAATACGTGATGAACATGTTCCTTTTGTTTTATAACTATACATACTTATTCTCCTACTCCAATCTTGATTTTTCTATCACATAAATATTATCATTGTCTTTGAGACCATCTGACATTCTAATCTTACCATCTTCTAATAGCCAGATAGCTTCAACACCATCCAATGAATTCACCAATTCCAATCCATCTTCATATTCCATTAAAAAGACTGCTGAACTAAGAAAATCAGCCAAACCACTGTCTTCAGTAATAATGCTGACACTTCTAAAATACACAGCTGGATACAATGTATCAGGATCAATCAAATGATGATATTTGACACCATTAATATCTTCATAAAACCTCTGATAATCGCCACTTGTGACAATTGATTCTCCCTGTACCACTAATACAGCTTCATTTTCTGCATCAGGATCATCAGCATCGGCTGCAAAGTTACCATCTTGTGGTGATTCAATGCCAACACAGAACTTTTGGGCACATTCATCAAGATAGAAATCACCTTCTCTGGTAATTTTTCTTTGTCCATGACTGGCAACATTACCACCACCACTTAAAAGAAAATTATCCACACCTTGTTCAATCAAATCATCCTTAATCAGTTCAATCGCATACCCCTTAGCAGTAGCTCCTACATCAATAGACACAAGTGCATCATTAACATAAACCGTATTCTTATCATCATCAATCTGAATACTATCAATATTGGTATGTTGGTTGGCTTCTTCTAATTCGGCATCACTTGGAACAGTACCAACCCCATTATTGGCTTCAGCTTCCTCACGATAATCATGCCAAATACTAATCACACTACCAAAAGCAATATTGACCTTTGAAGAAATTGTCTTATTTCTTTCAATACTCAATGTCAACAAATCAATGAGTGGCTGATCCACAACAATTGCCTGTTTTCCAGCATTATCATTAATCGTTTTTAAATTATTCATATCTTCATATGTATTATATTTATCAAACAAATGATCATAGTAATTCAATTGTTCTTCAATATAATCACATTGTGAATTAAATTCATCCTCACTATTTGCATAAGACATATATGTTGTAATCGTATCAAAAGGTCCCATAAAATTATGTGACATCAATTCATATTTTTTTTCACACCCTACAATCAAACACATCATTGATAAAGCGAGTAAACTTAATATTCCTTTTTTCAATTTTATCACCATTCAACATTATAACAATATTCATCTAAAAAAACCATGAATTTTTATACAATATTATTGCATAAAAAAAGGAATTCATTTCGAATTCCCTTTCATATTCCAATTATTTTAATGCATCAGCAACAGCAGCTTGGAATTGAGTAATAGAAATAGTACATCCTGCACTTAAATCTGCATCTGTAGCTTTTCCATCTTCACCTGCAACGTTAGCAACATCATCAGCTGTTTTACCTTTAGCCCAAGTTTCAAATGCAGCAGCTTGTTCATACCATTCTTTACCGATTGGTGAAGTACCTTTCATATTGTATTCACCTTTTAATTCAGTCTTAGTTTTTAACTGAGAACCATCAGCAGGAATCTTTGCAGTATCAATATCTAACCATTGAATTTTTCCATCTGCATCTGTAGCTACTAAAGCTAAATCAGTTGTTAAATAAGTCCAAGGTTCTTGATAATTATCACTTTCATAAGACATAGCTCTACCTAATGATAAGTTATCAGTAGAAACATCTTGAGCATTTTCAATTGCTTTTGCAACTGCTTCTTTGAATTCACCAATGTTGATTGTACATCCAGCAGCTAAATCGCTTCCAGTTTTTGGTACTGAATTATGTTCAGCATCTTTTTCTTCTGTTTCGATACCAGCGATTTCATCAGCTGTTTTACCTTTACAGTATTGTTCAAATGCAACAGCTTGTTCATCCCATTCTTTACCGATTGGTGAAACACCTTTCATACCATAATCAGCACCTCTTTGTTCTTTAGTTTGAGTATACTGTGCATCTCCACCATTTGGAGTTCCTTGTGCAACATCGATATCAATCCATTGAACTTTTCCATCAGCATCTAAACCTACACCTGCAAATGTAGTATTAACTTGTCCATCAGATACAGATGTAACAACACCTAAACCAGCTTTAACATATTTAGCACCTTCAGTAGCGGCACCAGTGTCTTCACCTTTCTTACCGCATCCTACTAAAACAGTAGCCACTAAAGCTGATGCAGCTAAAACTTTTAATAATTTGTTCATAAAAAAATCTCCTTCCCATTTCTTTTTTTGAACTATATATATTATACCTTGAAAGCGGTTGTATATCAAGGAATTTTTGACATCTTTGCGTGTATATTGTGATGAAAATCACATAATCAGAACAAATTATTTTGAATTTATCAATGATTTTGTGAAAATATTCATAAGAAAAAAAAGAATAAACTTTTTTAAAATTTATTCTCGTTTTCTTCTATACATTTTTCTACTCTTGATTGAACCATATGGGCAACCTGAGTACTATTCATATCTTTATATTCATCATAGAATATAGGCTTTAAATAATGAATCTGAGCATCGACTTTTTCAATAGAATTGTTATCAAAAACTTTATAACAGTCAATCAATGCCACTGGAACAATAGGCTTTTGAGCATCCATGACAGATTTAAAAGTACCTCCCTTGAATTCCAGCATTTTATTTTTCTGACGACATCTTGTTCCTTCAGGGAATATTACATAACTGATTCCACTTTTCATTTCTTTAGAAGCTTGTCTAATGACTTTGACAGAAGCTCTGATGTTTTCACGATCAATAGCCAAAGCATCTATCATATTTAAGACATCTCCTAATACAAAAACATGCATCAGTTCTTTTTTAACGATAAATTTAAAAGGTTCATCATGTGTTCCAAATAAAATCAAAGCATCAAATAATCCCTGATGATTAGGAGCCATTAAATATCCCTGTTCTTCAGGTAAGTTTTCTTTTCCATAACAATGAATTTGAACTCTTGACTTTTGATTGACTTTTCTAATTAATCTTTGTGTAAAACCAAATCTTTCTTCAAAAGGAATCTCTTCTTTATGTTTTTTATAACGGTAAATTGTCATTAACCATCCAGGAATTCTATACAGCAATCTTATGACTAAAAATATAATTCTTTTCATTAGGCACCTCTTTGATAGATTTCTAGATCAAATGTTTCAAATGGTTTGACTTCTTTCAAGACAAAACCATATCCATCAAAATCAGGAAAATAAGTTTCTCCCTCATGTGTTCCTTTAATTCTAGAAATCAATAACTGATCAACAAATGGTAGTGATTGCTTATAGATAGAGGCACCTCCTGAAATAAATAAATCTTTGCCACTTTCTTTATATTCCTGAATAACTTCTTCTAAAGATGTTCTAACTTCAACACGATCATCTTCAAAAGGTTCAAAGCTTACCACAATGGTATGACGATTAGGTAACGGTCTACCAATAGCCTGATATGTTGTATAACCCATTAAAATTGTCTGATTTGTTGTGGTTTCTTTAAAATGTTTTAAGTCTTCTTTATTATCCCAAGGCATCCCATTACGAGAATCCTTTTTTCCAATTAAACGATTATCATCCATTGCCACAATAATACTAATCATTAGACACTCACCTTCCCATATAATCTTCCATGACTCTGATAATTTTCAATATGTATATCATCAATTGTAAAATCAAAAATAGATTGAACATCAGGATTTAACTTTAACTGACATAAAGGAAGTGGTTCTCTTGAAATTTGTTCTTTGACAACTTCAAAGTGATCTTTATAAATATGTGCATCTCCAATTGTATGAATAAATTCTTTTGGTTCATAACCACAGACTTGAGCTAACATCGCTGTCATTAAAGCATAAGAAGCAATATTAAAAGGAACACCTAAAAAAGTATCGGCACTTCTTTGATATAACTGGCATGAAAGATATTTCTTATCAGCAGAAACATAGAACTGCAAGAAAGCATGACAAGGTGGCAAAGCCATCTGATCAACTTCTACAGGATTCCAGGCACTGATAATATGTCTTCTTGAAAAAGGATTATTCTTTAATGAATCTACAAGCTTGGCAAGTTGGTCAACACCCTGATTATTGAAGTTTCTCCACTGTCTACCATAAACTGGTCCTAATTCACCATATTTCACAACAAATGGATCATCAGCAGGAAGTTCTTTGATTTTTTCAACAAATTCTTCTAAGCTTTCTCCATGGAAATCTTCTGATTTTTTAAAGATTTCATATGGCCATTCATTCCATATTTTGACATTACGATCAACTAAATATTTAATATTTGTATCACCTTTAATAAACCATAACAATTCTTCTGCTATAGGTCTTAAAAACATTTTTTTGGTTGTTAAAAGAGGGAAACCTTCACGTAAATCATAACGTGTCTGATAACCAAAAACACTGCGTGTTCCTGTTCCAGTACGATCATCACGATCTTCCCCATTCTCTAATATATAACGACACATATCTAAGTATTGTTTCACAAAATTCACCTCCCGTCTATTATAGCGAATAATAGATAAAAAGTCATTATTTTTATCATTATAAAAAAAGCTCTTATCTTTTATAAGAACTTCTTATTCATCATCATGATGTGAACATTGAATACGATATCTTTCCATCATTTCTTTAAAGATTTCCCCATTTGTTGGTGGTGTATAAGTCACAGCATTAGCTCCAGCTTTAATGACTTCCTGAATAGTTTCTTCATTAGGTCCACCCGTTGCTATAATTGGAAAATCTTTATCAATCTTACGTAAAGCTTTAATAATGTCAACAGTCTTTTTTCCTCCAGAAACATTGATAATGCGTGCACCAGAATGCAACATTCTTTCCTTCAATGGTTCATCAAGTGAAACAACAGTCAAAACAATAGGAATATCTAAAATTTGAGATAATTCCTGAACAAACTTTGTTTTTGTTGGTGCATTTAATACCACAGCTGCTGCTCCATGTAATTCAGCATCCAAAGCTATCTTATTCACTCTTGGACCAGATGTTGTCCCTCCACCAACACCTGCAAATACTGGCTTTTGCGCAACCTCAATAATAGCATTCGTAATTTGCATTGTAGGGGTAAATGGATAAACCGCTATAACTGCATCAGCATTACAATTGGAGATAATTGCAACATCCGTTGAGAAGATCAAAGATTTAATTCTTCTTCCATTGATTGTGATTCCAGAGACATCATAAATACATGATGGGACTTTCACAATATGTCTTAATTTTGAATCAACAATTGGTGTTGTTTTTTCCATTTTTATCTCACCTCTAAATTTATTATACATTTATTTTATGAATTTGCTGTGAAGAAATGATAGAGAGCTCCTAACAAATTTGCATCATTGTGATATCGACATGTTAATACAGTTGGTCTCACTTTGGCATGTGTAAATGTCTGAAAAATCACATCTAAACGCTTATTTAATTCTTCTAATAAATCCTCTCTTGCACTAATGCCACCACCAATAACAATCTTTTGTGGATCATAGGCATACTGTAAATTATAAATACCATTAGCTAATACATAATAATATTTATCAACATATTTTGCATATATTGGATCATCATGATAGTGATCAAAAATCTCTTGACCATCGAGTGTTGAAATATCAACACCTTTTTCTTTGGCAACGCTTCTCACCACAGCAACAGTTGAACCAACATCAGACCAGGTATGCATTTCATGCGTTTCAAAGTTAAATTCAGCAATCATATAACCAAATTCTCCTCCATGAAGATGGACACCTTTATGAATACGACGATTTTTCACAATGGCACCACCGATACCTGTTCCACTTACAATAAAACAGCAATCATCTACATCACTTGCTGCTCCTTTCCAAACTTCAGCTAACGCTGCACAATTGGCATCATTTTCCATTTCCACACGCACATGCAAACGGTTTTGAAGATCTTCTTTAATATGTGGTCCATGAATATAATCAATCGCACTCGAACCACCAATGACACCCTTTTCACTATCTACAGCTCCTGGCATACTCAAAGCAACACCTTCAATATTTTCATAGCTATGGAATGCATCTTCAATTACCTGATACATATCTTCTATTGTTGATGGTACTGATACTTTTTTTGTTTCATGGATTGTGCCAGAATCATCTAACAATCCTATTTTAATAGATGATCCTCCAACATCTACACATAAATATTTTTTCACTCTCTTCTTCCTCCTGTATCTCGCAATCTTTCATGTTGTTATTATATCATCAAACAAACTTCTCTGTGAATACCTTAAAACATCTTTTCTTTTGAAATAAAAGTCACACGAGATATCTCATGAAAACCACAATTTCAGATTTTAAGACCAAGGAAAGGACTTTTAGTCATTATCTCTTTTCTTGAATAATTGATATTACTGATATGTCATTGACTCATAATCCTATGTATCTTTATTGCAAAATATCTTCTACACTCATCTCTTTTTTGAATTTTTCTTTTATATTTGAAGGTATAAATCTGATTTGTTAACATCAAATTTCCAATAACTATCTTCTTTAAAAAAGTCTATGACACACAGTCTATTAAATTTCATTAAATTTTTGAGATTATGTAAATAACTGAATGCATTATAATCATCAGTGTCATTAAATCTCGCAACAATAGCCATTATCGTTTCGTAATTTTATAATGAAATCAAGTTCAAAAAGAGCTAAAAATCAATAAAAATGTCTACATTTTACCTATAGTCTCATAAAATACTATCATGGTGAGATTGTTCATGTGACCATCTTAAAAAAGTATCTTGAGCAATCCCTAAAATTTTTGCTGCTTGTCGAGATGTGATTTCATTATTTTCCCAACGATTTTTAATTTCAAAAAAGTGATTTGGTATATGTTTTCTCTTTCAATCTGGGCTACATAAGCTAAAATCTGTAAGACAAGATCAGCGATAAATGTTCCCGTTAAATCATTATGATTATTTTTTCTTGTATCCAAGAGTGGCATATCCAACACAACAATATCTGCTCCTTTATCTTTGGTAATCAAACGCCATTGTCTTTGTACTTCGTCATAATTTCTTCCCAACCTATCAATAGACATCACAACAAGAATATCATCTTTTTTTATCTTTTTGATAAGATGATTATATTGTGGTCGATCAAAATTTTTACCACTGACTTTATCTATATAAATATTTCTTTTTAAAACACCAAACGCTTTTAATGCCAACAGCTGTCTATCCTCACATTGATCTTTAGATGATACTCTTATATATCCATATATTTTTCCTTTCACTCCATTACCTCCTTGCATTCATTATAAATAAAATACTATTATATCAAAAAAGACATTTTCTGAATAAAAAGATGAGAATATTTTCAATGCCCTGAAGTCCAAATTTTAATGGTATTTGAGGAATACATGAGAAACAACTTTAATGTTTATGCAGATATTAAACGCATTAATCTGGAAGACTAAATATGGTTGAAAGTACTAAACATATGTGAGTAAAACAGGTAATATTTAATTAACATTTTTGGCAAAAATTATATTGACAATATTATTCATTAAAAAATTTATTGGTATTGATGAAGCACTCATATATGAAAGGTATATAAAAATAAAAAACTATACAGCAATTGGTAATAAAGTGCATTTCTCCTCTGTATATGTAAAAAGACTGGTTAGAAAATACTTTATTCCATATCTTTTTGTCGAATCATGATAAAATAAAAAAGCCCTCAAGGGCGGAGGTGAAGTCATGCCTCAATTTTACAGCTCCGATAGCTTTAACATGGGAGAACGTAGCCGAGTATTTTTTATCTATTCTATTAACTCGTGTATTCAGAAGTTTTAGCATGAATTGTTATACTTTTGATAATCAAAGAGTTATATAAGAAGTCATAATATTGAAAGTCCACAAAAAAAGAACTATTGGCGTAGTTCTCTTTGAGTAAATATCATTTACCCTTATTAAATCCACTTATAGTATACCATAAAAAACATGAATGTAAAATTAAAAATGTTAACTACAAGGATGTGATGTCTCTTTTAAAAGGAATTCGAAATCGTGTTATGACTTAGATAGATGAAATATGAGCATGAATATAAGCGAAATAAAAAACTCAATAATAAGAGAAATAGGTAATCTAAAATAACACAAGATTTTGGATTACCTCTATAACTTGCTTCTTTCATATCATCATAATATTTTTCCTTGTAAATAGCATTCCTTTATATAACTTCTAGATGACCAGTATATAGGTTTCTTTTCACCATATCTACATTGTTCCATAAAGTCTAACCATTCTTCAGCGACTTTAGAAAATTTCTTGATCTTTAGAAAAAGAATAAATTCATATTCAAAACAATTGACATCATATGCCAAGAAAACATCTTTTACTCATTCTCTATCATACATATTTTTATATGATGAATAGAGCTATAATCACAATGTTATAGCTCTTTGAATAAATTCATAATTTTTAAACAAATCTCTTCTAAAGTTCCATCATTTTTCACATGATAGTCACATGCTTTTAAATAAAGGGAATGTCTTTGTTCATAGAGATCATAAAGTTTTTGTGCACCATCTTTTAATAATGGTCGCGTTGATGTATCCACATCTTTCAATATTAAAGAAATAGGACGATCTATATAAAAAATATATCCTCGTTGACTAAGTGCTTCAATATTTTCGAAATTCTTGATGACACCTCCGCCTGTAGAAATGACATAGTTTTCTTTTTGTGCAATTTCCTTGCAGCATTGCGTTTCTCTTTCTCTAAAATAATCTTCTGAGATGTCAAACATATCAGAAATACTCATTTGATATTTCTGTTCAATATATAAATCCATATCAACCCAATGCATATGAAGTTTTTCTTTCAACAACCTTGCAATTGTCGTCTTTCCACAACCCATCATTCCAATCAAGACAATATTCTTTTTATTTTTTTGCATAATTTCCTAAAATCCTCATTGTTTTCGTATGTGCCTGAATATCTTGAAGAGCCTGAATCACTGAAACATCTTTCAGACTTCCTTCTAAATCTACATAAAAATAATATTCCCATGGTGTTTCTAATAAAGGTCTTGATTCAATACGTAACATATTGATTGAATAATCATTGATAACTTTCATAACCTGATATAAAGCACCTACCTGATGGGGTAAAGTAAAGACAATGCTGATGCATGAGGCTTCATCTGAGACTTCCAAATCTTTTCCAAAGATAATAAAACGAGTCGTATTATCTTGAATATTTTGAATATTTTCCTGAATGATATCAAGATGATAGAGCTTGGCTGCCTGAGATGAGGCAATAGCTCCAATATGAGGATTTTGTAAAGAAGCAACATATTGAGCAGCCATCGCTGTATTTTCATATTCATGAGGTTGAATATGATGACTTTCTAAAAATAATGATGTCTGCAATAAGCCTTGGGGATGAGAATAAACTTCTTTTATATCTTCTAATTTTGCACCTTTTATACCTAATAAATGTTGAGATATTGAAATACTCTGTTCTCCAACGATATAAAATCCATAATCTCTGATGGCATCATAGTTATCATTGATTGCTCCTGTTGAAGAATTTTCTAATGGAACGATTCCATAATCAATTTCATCATTCTTTAAAGCTTCAAAAACATCTTTAAAATGATTATATTGCTGTCTAGGTGTATCAGCTTGAAAATAAGTATCTAGTGCTTTTTGTGAAAAGGATCCAGGTACCCCTTGAAAACCAACTGTAATATTTTCTGTTCGTGGTAACTGAAAAGACATTGTCTGTTGATGAGGCAAAAATGTTGATTGATAGGATTTTGAGATATTCATTAATGATGTTAACATCAATTTGGCATAATCTTTGAGTTCTTCCTGTTGAACACGATTAATATTTTTTTCTAAAACTTCAGCTTCACGTACACTCTGAAATATTTCCATCCGATGAGCTAGCTTATAGCGCACAACATCACGAGCGACGTTCATTCTTTGTTCAAACAATGCAATGATTTGTTGATCTATTGCATCTATTTCCTGACGACATTGTTTTAAATCTTTCATATTATCTGATCATATCCAAGATTGCCAGTGCGACCATAGATTCCACCACGACAACCGCTCTAGGAACAATACATGGATCATGCCTTCCTTTCACTTGAATTTGTGTATCTGTCTGTGTTTCCACATTGACTGTTTGCTGAAGTTGAGATATTGATGGAGTTGGTTTAATGCCGACATTCACAATAATCGGCATACCATTGCTGATGCCTCCTGTAATTCCACCATTATGATTGGTTTTCGTTTTGACCTGTCCATTTTGATAATAATAACTATCATTTGCCTCATGACCATACATTTTGGTGATATCTTCACCACTACCAAAGCTGACACTTTTCACTGCTGGTATACTAAATAACAAAGAAGATAAATGAGATTCAATAGAATCAAAGAAAGGATTACCAATCCCAGCTGGCACATTAATAATGGCACATTCAATCATTCCACCAACCGAATCCTGATGCATACGAGCCTCTTCAATTTCATTTTGCATTTGAGAAAAGATATGCTGATCTAAAACAGGATAAAGCTGTGATGATAATTGTTTTAATAAGTCATCATCTACATCCACTGGAAAAGAGGGTTCCTCAATATTATGAATACGTTTAATATGGGCACCAATGACAATGCCTTTTTCTTGGAGAATCTGTCTGGCTACACTGCCAGCAAAAACAAGGGGTGCCGTTAAACGTCCAGAGAAATGTCCACCACCACGTACATCATTATAGCCATGATATTTCACATAAGCAGGGTAATCACTATGCCCAGGTCGCATCTTGACTTTTAGCTCACTATAGTCTCGAGAGTGTTGATCACTGTTTTGAATCATTGCACAAAGAGGAGCCCCTGTTGTGACACCATCTAACAAACCACTGACAATTTGAACCTCATCCTTTTCCTGTCGAGGCGTTGACATTTTATTTTGTCCTGGTGCACGTCTTTTCATAAACCAACGAATAGCGTCCATATCCAAACGGACACCTGCTGGTAAATTTCCAATCACAATACCAATTGCTTGCCCATGACTTTCACCAAATAGTGATAATTCTATATTATGACCCCAGTTCGCACTCATGATATTCCCCTCCTAACTGCTTAAAATCATCCCAAAATCCAGGATAAGATTTGCTGACACATTGTTCATCATCAATGATGACATCTTCCTGACAAACTGTAGAGGCTATCGCTTCCATCATGGCCATACGATGGTCATGGTATGAAGACACTTTTCCTCCTTTTAAGTAAGGCACACCTTGAATTTCCATAGCGTCTTCAAATTCTTTAGCTTGTCCACCTAACTGGTTGATGACTTCAACCGTTGCCTGAAGACGATCACATTCCTTGATACGTAATCTTCCAATATTTTGAATATAAGATGTTCCCTGACTCAGAGCGCACGCTAAAGCCATCACAGGAATAATATCAGGACATTGTGATCCATCAATAGTGATACCATGTAAATCTGATGGTATCATTCTATCTCCCTGGCTATCTCTTTGAAATTGACAGCCCATTTGTTTAAGTAAATCAATGACAGCTTTGTCACCCTGATAAGAATCAATATTGAGATCCTGCAAATAAACAGGATTATTGAATGCATTGGCTACCAGATAAAAAGCAGCTTGTGAAAAATCAGCTTCTACGCGATAATCACAAGGCTTGTATTGTTGTCCTCCAGCAATCACAAACTCACGATAATCATGATTTTCCACATGAATTCCATACAATTCTAACATCTGTAAAGTTAAATCAACATATCCAATCGACTGCATCGGTGATGTGATGATAATACGCGAATCTTCATCCATTAAAGGCAAGGCAAATAATAATCCGCTAAGAAACTGCGAAGAGACATCACCGGGAATTTCAAATGTATCGCCATGCATACGTCCACGTATATAAAGATCCAATACATTTTCTCGATACAAATAAGAAATACCCTGCTGATCAAAAATATCATAATAAACCTGTAATGGTCTTTGACCTAATCGGCCCTCACCAATAAAATGAAGACTGTTTTCACAAACCAGAGAAATAGGAATCATAAATCTTAATGTAGAACCTGATTCAAAACAATTGATTTCACATTGATTCTTTAAGAATGTTGTTGTTCCATCAATTTCCAAATAATCCTCATGTTCAAAGATCATGGTTCCTAAACTTTTCATTGCCGCAATCGTTGCTTGAATATCCTTTGAATATTCAATATTACTGATAGTGCTTTTTCCTCTAGCTAAAGATGCACAGATGATGGCACGATGTGCCAAACTTTTAGAAGGAGGTACATGCACACTCCCTGATAGTTTTTTTGGTGTTACACAAATAGTCATGTTAAACCTCCTTACTTTCATCGATAAATGATAAATCACTAGGATAGATAAAATAGTCTCCGATTTCTTTTAATAAAACAAAAGATAATTTTTGATGAATATTTTTCTTATCTAAAGCCATAGCCTGTTTAAGTTCCTGAGTTGGAATATGGGCAACTGTAGGCAAATGATAACGTTGCAATACTTGTGCAATCTGCTGGGCTGTTCCTTTTTCCGTTAGACCTTTTTTCTCAGCAATAAAACTCAATTGAACCATGCCGATACTGACTGCTTCACCATGTGAATATTTTTCATAATGATAATACTGTTCAATTGCATGACCCAAAGTATGACCAAAATTCAAAGATAAACGATCTCCAAAATCTAATAAATCTTTTTCCACAACAATACGCTTTAAATCAACACAACGATAAATGATTTCATCAATATTCTGATATAACTCTTCAAAAGACTGATAAGAAGCCAACTGTTGAAACAGCTGTTTATCAAATATACAACCATATTTAATCACTTCTCCCATTCCATCATGAATATATCTTGCTTCTAAAGTTTGAAGAGTCATTGGATCAATAAGAACACAACTTGGATGTTTAAAAGCACCTACCAGATTTTTTCCTTCTGGTAAATCGACAGCCACTTTTCCTCCAACACTGGAATCAACTTGCGCCAACAATGAAGTAGGAATCTGAATCAGCTGTACACCTCTTAAAAAACTGCTCGCTACAAAACCCGCTAAATCTCCAATGACTCCACCACCTAAGGCAATAATCCCATCCGTTCTTGTCAGATGAAATGAAAGCAACTGATGATAGATTTCAGGTAAAATATCAAATCTTTTTGATTGTTCACCATGAGGAATCACAATATGTCCAACCTGGTATTTTGTTTTTAATTGTTCTTCAATCTTTTCCCCATAGAGTGGAAAAACATGATCATCTGAAATAATCATCAGCTTTTCTCCCTGACAAACAGGAGATAAATAATCCAGAATATGATCTAACAAACCTTGCTTTATATAAATATCATAACTATCTTTACCTAAATTGACTTTCAATTTCATCTTTCATCTCCTAAATTCTATATTTCTTTTCCTACAATTTTAGCAATTTCTCCAACCTGTTTCAATAATGCTGTATATTTTTCAGGTTTTAATGACTGTGGCCCATCACATAGGGCATGTTCTGGATCATTATGCACTTCTATCATCAATCCGTCACAC